>NZ_CP073588.1:302727-605454 GCF_021560015.1 Shewanella vesiculosa
TGCTCAAAACCATGATGTAACCAGTCAAACGCCAGTTATCGGAATGCGCTAATGTCCTCAGTTAAGCGCGCCGAGCCAGATTTACGCTGGCTCGGCGCTTGTTATTTTTTCTTTTTTTCCATTCTCGGCATTATGGTTCCCTATTTGGGCGTTTTCTTTGATAGTCGAGGATTCAATGCCCAAGAAATTGGTTTTCTCTTGGCAATACTGATGGCGACTCGAATTGTTGCGCCTAATGTGTGGGCTGCTGTGGCTGATCGCACCGGTATGCGCTCAGAACTGATTAAGCTCGGCTCCTTTGCCGCCGCGATTACTTACACCAGTTTTTTCTTTGATGGTAGCTTCATATACCTCGCGGTCAGTCTGGCTATTTACACCTTCTTTTGGAATTCGATTCTTGCTCAATTAGAAGTAATTACCTTAGAAACCTTAGGTGATAAAGCAGAGCGTTATGGGGCTATTCGCAGTTGGGGCAGTGTGGGATATATCGTGCTGGTGATCAGTGGTGGCCTGGCAATTGATCACTGGGGGCCAGAAGTATTGCCTTATATGGGGATGATATTATTTTTAGGTTTATTTGCTTGCTCGCTCCCATTACCCGCTAATCGCAGTGTGGTGGTCAATAAATCTGAACGGCCCAAGCTGACATTTGATGCATCATTAGTGTGGTTTATGTTATCGGCAATGTTATTGCAGATGAGTGTAGGGCCATTTTATGGCTCTTTGTATTGTATTTAAAACAGGTCGGCTACTCTGAAACGATCGCTGGAATACTGGTTGCTTTAGGCGTTTTAGCTGAAATTGTGATCTTTTTCTATTCATCGCGTCTTATCCGCCAATATGGTATTCGAGTGTTACTGGTGGTGAGTCTTTTGCTGACTTCGGTTCGCTGGTTATTGTTAGCGTTTGGCGTTGAACATGTTTCATTATTAATCGTCAGCCAATTATTACATGCATTTACCTTTGGCTTAGTGCATGCAGCATCAATTCATTTTATTCATCGGCATTTTAATGTCAGTCACCGCAGCACTGGGCAGGCATTATATGCCAGTGTTAGTTTTGGGGTGGGCGGTGCACTAGGTACATGGATAAGCGGCATGATTTGGGGCGATGGTAGTCAAACCATGTGGGTGTGGGTATTTGCTGCAAGCTGTGCATTGCTATCAATGTTTGCGGTACTGATGATCCCCAACATCAATGGTGAAGCAGCTACAAATACAACCACTGCTCAAGGTTAATTAAAACAGTATTGTCGTTATAGCAAGGAGTTGATGTGAAACGTTTTCGCTTAGGAATTATCATTAATCCACTCGCTGGTTTAGGCGGGAGTGTCGGCTTAAAAGGCTCTGATGGTGTAGCTAATGAAGCCTTAGCTAAAGGCGCCATACCTAAAGCACAACAACGTATGCAACAGGCTTTGGATGTCATTTTACCGTTTGCTGAACAAATCGATATTATTACCGCATCTGGTGACATGGGCGGGTTGTTATGTCGCCAAATGGGCTTTAGCACTCAAGAGGTGTATCGCGCTATTGAGACTCGCTCTGCTGAAAAAACATCTGCCCTAGATACACAGCAAGCGGTTAAATGCTTACTTGAGCATCAATTAGATTTGCTGTTATTTGCCGGTGGTGATGGTACTGCTCGTGATATTTACGCTGTAGTTGATGATTCTTTCCCTGTACTGGGCGTTCCCGCTGGAGTGAAAATTCATTCTGGAGTGTATGGCATTACTCCGCATGCATCGGGTGTAGTAGTCCGTATGCTATTAAACGGTGAGTTAGTCAGTTTGATGTCAGCCGATGTTATGGATATCGATGAAGTTGCGTTTAGGCAAGGCATTGTAAAAGCGAGACGATTCGGTGAGATGACGGTTCCTGCAGAGCCGCGTTACATACAAGCCGTTAAAATGGGCGGAAAAGAAGTCGATGAATTAGTGCTGGCCGACATTGCCGCTGACATAATTGAATCCATGGACGATGAACTTTATATTATGGGGTCTGGCAGCACTGTTGCCGCCGTAATGGAAGATTTAGGCTTAGCTAATACCTTGCTCGGTGTTGATGTTATTCAACATAAACAGATTATGGCTCAGGATGTAACGGCGCAGCAACTGCTCACGTTCATTGCGGATAAAAAAACGTATCCCAGCGTAAAACTGGTGATAACCTTAATCGGCGGGCAAGGGCATATTTTAGGTCGAGGTAATCAGCAGTTGTCACCTGATCTCATCAGACAAATAGAAAAAGACAATATTTTAATCTTAGCGACAAAAACTAAGTTAAAAGCACTTGAAGGCAGGCCACTTATTGTGGATAGTGGCGACCCTGAATTAGATAAAGCACTCACTGGCTATTACAAAATAGTCACGGGTTACCATGATTACGTGATGTATCAAGTAGCCAACCCAGATTTAGTGGAGAACTAGAACATGTTAGAACAGTACGATGCAGCATTAGAGTCCTGGATTGAAGACAGTGTTAGCCACAGCGACGATGATGCATTGTTTGCTTGTGGTTATTTACAAGGCCATGTCGCCGTTGTGTTAGCCGAATTAGAAATAGAGGCTGAACAAGATTTAGCAGCACTGGATCAAAAATTAGTTAAGTGCCTTGCCTTGGCAAATGAAGAATTAGATGAACATGATTTTTCATTAGTGGAAGCTGCGTGGCAGCAATTACGTCAACGTATTGTTGCTCAAGCAGCATAACTGGAATAGATAAACAGCTTTTATGGTAAATCCTTCTTCGCAAGTGACTATTGGTTTAGTCAATCCTAAGACTCCGGTTAATGTTGGCGGTATTATGCGTGCAGCAGGCTGTTACGGTGTTGATAATGTTTGCTATACCGGAAAACGCTACGAATTAGCAGCGAAGTCAGGAGATGCTCAATACGATGTTGACACTAAAGATGCAGCTAAACGGATTCCTCTAGTGGGTGTCGAATCACTACTTGATAGCGTGCCAGAAGGGGCGACGATAGTCTGTGTTGATCTGGTAGTAGGTGCTACGCCGCTGCCTTTATTTATTCATCCCGACAATGCGTTTTATATATTTGGCCCAGAAGATGGCACTATTCCACAGCAATTAATTGATGCTGCTGAGAATGTTGTCTACGTCCCCACCGTGGGCTGTATGAATTTAGCGGCTTCAGTGAATGTATTGCTTTATGACCGATTAGCAAAAACGACTCAAGTTAGAGCCGATGATGAATTAATTAAGCAAAGCCGGGACAACAATAATCGCACCAGAGTAAAACATTGGTTGAAGTAATTTATTTAAATCAATATTTTAGATTGTAAAAATGCCGAATGAGAGATCTTTCGGCATTTTTATTATCACTGTAGCACTAGAGTAGATATATGTTAAATAGTCGCTAGCTCTGGTACTTGAGTATTGCTTAGGTGCTGCTTCATGTTAGATTTAACGTTAGTGATATCCATATAATCTATGTTAATTAAAGCTTGATGAATTGGCTTATGTGGCAGATATGGTCGCCATAGTGATTATTGATAATGACCATTGATAGTGATTTTGATATAAACCTAAAGTCATCATTATTCATTTGATGCCTTGGAACCAATCAATATTTTTCAATCAAGCCTGATTAGGCATACGCATTAGGCAGCAATATTTGGAGTATGTCATGTCGATATTAAACAATCTGGCTCAGTGGCTACCATTTGGAAAAGTACCTGAAATGGACGCCCAAGCGGTGTTTAAGCGACTTCAGAAAAATAGCATTCAAATAGTAGATGTTCGATCAAAAATGGAATGGGACAAGTCGCATATAGAAGGTTCGCTAAACCTGCCCATTACATCGCTTTCCATTAACACGATAAAACAGCTGCAATTATCACAAGAGATAACCACTGTCGTTATATGTCTCTCTGCCCATCGAAGCATTCCTGGAGTTAGAAAGCTTAAACAGTTTGGGTTTACTGATGTGTATCAACTTGAAGGTGGAATGCTCAGCTGGTGGAAATTCGCGTTGCCAATATCGAAATAACAGCAGAAAAAAGACGTTAACAATGACGTTAATATTTCTGCATGGTTGAGGATGTACCGTGTTGTTTGGGAGTATCAACAGCAGTTTTTTGATAATGATGTAACACTTCACCTTCCAGAGCCCCCACAAGGTAATAAGTTAACCATTGTGAGCTAACTAGCACAATGGCTGATGAATTACATTGAAGATAGACATCTCAAAATATCTTTGAGCCCTAAGAACCCAAATTAATTTAGCGCTTAAAGACTGCGGCCCTAGGGTTATGTGAAATGATTTTTATGCATGTGATAAGTTTGATTTTATAGGGAGCCTTGAAGCAATTACGATTCCGGTTCACATTATTGTCGGTGATAAGGAGCAGATGATGTCTTTGATGTATGCTATTTTTTGAATCATAACTTACCTAAAACAGAGTTAACGATTATCGAAGCTCCAACTTACACGACCTTTTCTGACAGCCTGACTTAATCTATAAAACAATTGAGCAGTTTCTAGCAAGCCTCTAAAAAATGACAGTATTGAGTCCGAAGGGGCATTAATCGCTGTGATTAGCTATGGGAATGGTTGCATTACGATGAGGTATTAGATGAATATAGGAAGTTTACTAATAGAAAATGGTTGCGGGAGTAGGACTTGAACCTACGACCTTCGACTCTTTATTTATAAAAAGCTGAGCCCAACAAACAAGTGATTGATTTTACGATGAGGTGTTAGGTAAATATAGGAAGTTTACTAATAGAAAATGGTTGCGGGAGTAGGACTTGAACCTACGACCTTCGGGTTATGAGCCCGACGAGCTACCAACTGCTCCATCCCGCGTCCGATAAAACGCTATCAATTGTTTTTATTCTATTGATCAAAGAAATGGTTGCGGGAGTAGGACTTGATAAAAAACTACGACCTTCGACTCTTTATTTATAAAAAGCTGAGCCCGACAAGATATTATCTGCTCTATCCTGCGTCCGAAAACGCTATCAATTGTTTTTATTCTATTGATTAAAGAAATGGTTGCGGGAGTAGGACTTGAACCTACGACCTTCGGGTTATGAGCCCGACGAGCTACCAACTGCTCCATCCCGCGTCCGATAAAACGCTATCAATTGTTTTTATTCTATTGATTAAAGAAATGGTTGCGGGAGTAGGACTTGAACCTACGACCTTCGGGTTATGAGCCCGACGAGCTACCAACTGCTCCATCCCGCGTCCGATAAAACGCTATCAATTATTTTTATTCTATTGATTAAAGAAATGGTTGCGGGAGTAGGACTTGAACCTACGACCTTCGGGTTATGAGCCCGACGAGCTACCAACTGCTCCATCCCGCGTCCGATATAACGCTATCAATTATTTTTATTCTATTGATTAAAGAAATGGTTGCGGGAGTAGGACTTGAACCTACGACCTTCGGGTTATGAGCCCGACGAGCTACCAACTGCTCCATCCCGCGTCCGATTGACGCTACTTTGATTTAGCTTACTAAACTCGCTGGTTAGCGTGTTTAACTGTCTGCTTCAAAGCGGGGCGAACTATAGCGATCCCCGTTTCTATTTGCAAGTAAAATCTAGGCCGTAGCTATTTGTTTGCTGGTAAAATAAGCGAGTTACTGCTTTATCGAACGATATAAGGTTATTAAGCCTAAAATAAGGGAATTTAACAGCCCATTTCGATAAGTCGTTGGGGTTATGTGTTTGAACAGGTATAATGCTGCACTGAATTTTGCGTAACCGATGACTGACTAAATACATGTTTAATTTTTTTGCTGCTGCCCCAAAGGGGTTCGAATATAGCCTTGCTTCTGAACTTAAAGAGTTTGGCGCAACCGACGTTAAAGAAAGTGTTGCTGGGGTGTATTTTACTGCTCCATTAGAGCTGGCTTATCGAATCACACTATGGACTCGTTTAGCGAGCCGTATCGTATTAGTGATCTATAAAGGAGCCTGTGATTCTGCCGAGCAACTTTATAACGCGGCATACTGTATTGATTGGCCATCGCATTTTTCCCATAAGAAAACATTCAGTATTGATTTTCACGGCACGGGTGGTTTCATTAACAACACTCAATTTGGCGCGTTGAAAATTAAAGATGCGGTTGTTGACCGTTTTCGTGACGATGGTACTCCTCGTCCAGATGTCGAACGTGTTAATCCCGATTTTAAAATTGATGCCCATTATCGAAATGGTCAGTTGACTATTTCAATGAACTTCTCAGGCGCGTCATTGCATCAACGTGGATACCGTTCAACTACAGGCGAAGCACCATTAAAGGAAAACCTCGCGGCCAATATGTTAGTTCGCAGTGGCTGGCAAGCAAATCCAATTACAGTGCTTGACCCATTTTGTGGTAGCGGCACGGTACTAATAGAAGCGGCATTAATGGCTGCTGATATTGCACCAGGACTCAAACGCGAAAAATTTGGTTTCGAAAATTGGCAGAGCCACAATAAAGCGATGTGGCAGGTTATTTTTGACGAAGCTCAAGCGCGTGCAACTTTGGGGAAAACCCGTTGCAAACTCAAATTCTACGGTTCAGACATTGAACCACACCTGATCTCTATCGCTAAACGCAATGCTGAAAATGCTGGTGTTGCTGAATTAATTGAATTTAGCGTGTCTGATGCACTCGATGTCACACCTCCGGTAAGCGAAGGATTTTTGATCTCCAACCCTCCTTACGGTGAGCGTTTAGGTAATGTCACTGAGCTTTTACAACTTTATTATCAACTTGGTGATAAGTTTAAAAAAGAGTTTGGTGGCTGGAAAATTGCCATGCTGTGCAGTGATGTTGAACTCATTTCATCGCTTAAGCTTAAAGCCGACAAGCAAATGAAAATGTTTAACGGTGCATTAGAATGTGCTTTTAACATTTATACCTTACACGCAAACAGTACCCGTCGCGACGTACCTGAATTGCCTGAAGGTGTTGATATTATCGACATAGCTCCAGCATTTGCGAATCGTATTAAAAAGAATGTTAAACAGTTTGAAAAATGGGCTAAAAAAGAACGTATTGATAGCTACCGTTTATATGATGCTGATTTGCCTGAATATAATGTTGCGATTGATCGATATGTCGATTATGTGGTTATCCAAGAGTATTCTGCTCCAGCAACAATTCCTGAAGCGGTTACCAAGCGCCGTATTAGTGATGTGCTATTAGCATTGCCTAGTGCTTTAGGGGATCCATCCTGACCGTATTACGTTAAAAACTCGTGAACGTCAGAAAGGCGCTAATCAGTATCAGAAGATCGATGAGCGCAAAGTAGAAGTTATCACTGAAGAATACGGTGCTAAATTCAAGCTTAACTTAACCGGTTATTTAGATACTGGTTTGTTCCTTGATCACCGTGTTACGCGTAAATTAGTGGGTGATAAATCTAAGGGTAAAAATGTCCTTAATTTATTTGCTTATACTGGTTCTGCGTCTGTACATGCTGCAATTGGCGGGGCAAAATCTGTCACTACTATTGATATGTCTAATACCTACATCAGTTGGGCTAAAGAAAACTTTGCCTTAAACGGATTGTCTGGTAAACAATATGACTTTATTCAAGCAGACTGTTTACAGTGGATTAAAGAAAACAGCCACCAGAAGTTTGATCTTATCTTTATTGATCCTCCTACGTTCTCTAACTCAAAACGCATGGAAGACAGTTGGGATGTGCAACGCGACCATGCAGAGATGTTAGGCGGGTTGATTAAGCTACTGTCTCCAAATGGCGAGCTTATTTTCTCCAATAACAAACGTAAATTTAAAATGGATATCGAAGCGTTGAACCAAGCAGGTATCGACGTGACGAATATTGACCATTTATGTTTACCGCTGGATTATAAGCGTAATCCGCATATCCATAATGTGTGTGGCTACTGACTCATGCAAAAAAATAGTTCAGTCGCTTATGTGTTATATCACACAGAGGGTTGCCATCTGTGTGATATCGCCCAAGCATTGGTTGAGCAAACCGCAATAGATTATCAGCACATCGATATATGTGATAACGCCATACTTGTAGAGCGTTATGGCATGAGCATCCCTGTATTTGTACAGGGTGAACGTGAGTTATTCTGGCCTTTCGATGCCGCACAATTACAAGATTTTTTAGGAGTTTAGATTGAGTCTGGTACGTATTAATAATGGCTCGTTAGCCTACGGTTACATTCCTTTGCTGCTTAATGCAGACTTTACCATTGAACCAGGTGAGCGTGTGTGTATCGTTGGTCGCAACGGTGCCGGCAAATCAAGTTTAATGAAAGTGTTATCAGGTGATGTACTGCTTGATGATGGCGAGTTTAATATTGCCAATGACGTCAATGTAAGTCGTTTACAACAAGATCCTCCTAAAGCTGAAACTGGAACAGTTTACGCTTATATTGCAGCAGGTCTTAAAGAAATTGGCGAAGCGTTAGAGAAGTATCATCAACTATCGCACGATGTTGCAGATGCTAATCCTGAGCAGATGGAACGGATGCTAAACCAAATGCAGCGTCTGCAAGAAGTATTAGATCATAATAACGGTTGGCAATTAGATTCGCGGATTATTCAAAACTGTCAGTTATTAGGTCTAGACCCTGATAAGCCATTAAATGAATTGTCTGGTGGTTGGCAGCGTAAAGTGGCATTAGCTCGCGCACTTGTGGTTAACCCTGATTTACTGTTACTTGACGAACCCACCAACCATTTAGACATCGATACCATTGAATGGTTAGAGCAATTTTTATTAAGCTTTAAAGGTGCCATCGTATTTGTAAGCCATGACCGTGGTTTTATTCAAAGAATGGCAACCCGTATCGTCGATTTAGATCGTGGTGTGGTGGTCTCATTTCCAGGTAACTACCAAGCCTATTTGGATGGTAAGCAAGAATGGTTACGCGTAGAAGCAGAAAAAAATGCTCACTTTGATAAAAAACTTGCCGACGAAGAAACCTGGATCCGTCAAGGTGTTAAAGCACGTCGTACTCGAAATGAAGGTCGTGTTCGAGCGCTAAAAGCGTTACGTACCGAACGCAGCGAACGTTTAAATCGCCAAGGTAATGCCAAAATGTCGGTATCGGATACCGAACGCTCTGGTAAGTTAGTTTTTGATATTAAAGATGTTAACTATAATTTGCCGGATAAAAATTTAGTTAAAGATTTCAGTGCTACAGTCATACGTGGTGACCGTATAGCATTAATTGGTCCAAATGGCTGTGGTAAATCAACCTTAATCAAGTTGTTGATCGAGAAGCTACAACCTCAATCTGGCGAAATTAAAGTCGGTACCAGGCTAGATATCGCCTATTTTGACCAGTATCGCGAAGCGCTTGATCCTGAGAAAACAGTCGAAGAAAACGTTGGCGAGGGTAAAAGTACCGTTACCATTAATGGCCAAGATCGCCATATTCTTAGTTATCTGCAAGATTTCTTATTCTCGCCAATGCGTGCACGTACGCCAGTAAAAGCCCTTTCTGGTGGCGAGAAAAAACCGTTTGCTATTAGCAAGATTATTACTACGTCCAGCCAATCTTATTATTCTTGATGAACCAACAAACGATCTTGATATTGAGACACTAGAGTTGCTAGAGTCACTACTTGCCGATTTTGCTGGAACATTACTCATTGTGAGCCACGATAGAGCATTTATCGACAATACGGTTACCAGCAGTTGGTGGTTTGCCGGTAATGGACAATGGGCTGAGTATGTTGGTGGTTACCAAGATGCCGTTGCTCAAGGCGCAAAATTTTATTCTGAGGAACCTGTTGCAGATACTGTTGTCCAAACTTCCGCAGTGGTTGAAACCAAGCCTGTAAGCACACCTGAGAAAGTCACTAAAAAACTGTCTTATAAATTGCAAAAAGAATTAGATACGCTTCCGAGCCAAATGGAACAGCTCGAGCAAGAGATTGCCCAATTGCAGCAAACTGTCGGTAGTGCTGATTTTTACAATCAACCACAAGACTCGATTAATAAAGCACTGCAGTTGTTAGCAGAAAAAGAACAAAATTTAGAAGTTTGCTTCGAGCGATGGGAAGAGCTTGAGTCACTGAAGTAAAATATAATAAAACAGGAATAGTTACATGAAGTTAAAGTTTGATAAAGCCTTGTCCCTCGTTGCGATAGGTGTATTAAGTGTGATTGGTTCAGCACAAGCTGCACCCATATATGAAATTGTTAATATCGAAAATTTCGACTTGAAGGGCACCATTGACGGTACACGTAATGGCTATGCCATGGCCGTGAACAATCAAGATGAAGTGGTAGGCATTTCAAAAGGTAAAAAGAAACTTAGCACTGAAGACATTGCCGGCGGCATTATTGATGTTGAAGACGGTATATCTGGTGCTGAAGAAATAACCTATTCAGTGCTAAAGCCTATTGAAGCAAACAACTTTACCATCACAACCAGTGCAAACGCAGCTGAAGGCGCTTGGACACCGACATTTTATAGCTTAGCTGGCACCACTAATCCTACAGATGTAGGCAGTGATGGCGAGTTAATTATTAATTCAATTGATACTTTCTTTTATGGTTTAAACAGTAATGGCACCAAAGTAGGCGCATATACTGGTGTCGAAAAAACCTTACCTTATGTTGGAACCAGTACTACCCAAAAACTTTGGTATTATCGTGACTTTGAGCTTCGCGCTGTTGCTGTAAAAGACGATGTTGAATTCTCATTATCGCCGCCTTATACCACTTATGAGCGTGCTCAAAGTGGTGATATTACTGCCGCTACCGTAGAGCTAGGCGGTTCATCTGTTGCTGCTGGTGTAAATGATAATAACCTCGTTGTTGGTTATGGCAGCACAGCATTAGTTTCATCAAGTAAAGACCGTATTGATACTTGTATTAAGAGTGCGCAAGATACCGAGACTGATAATCCTACGCCTTTGGAAATTTGTGTTCAGGATTCTCAGTACCCAGATACTAATAACCGTCGTTATATTCTTTATCAAACACGCGCATTAGTGTGGGATTTAAACAATTTAGACGATAGTGGTGTACCAGGTCGTACTGAATTACCGTTAGGCTTAACGCCATCAGCAGATTCAACGCTCATTTATACCTCGCAAGCATTAGGCATTAATAGTATTGGTGATGTTGCTGGACGTTCACACGTTTATCGCGGCGGTGATACTGATAAGCTATATTTTGATGCAGCTTATTGGAAAAAGGATGCTAATGGAGAGTATCAATATAATTGGGTTAAAATGGACGATGAAGTCACTAACTCAATTGCTTATGATATAAATGATGATGGTATTTTAGTCGGTAGTTATCAAAAGTATATTGGCGGTTATTTACGTAATAAATTCTTCACCTTAGATACCAATAATCCTGAACAAGGCATTGTTACACCGAATGACTTCCAAACTACATTGTCGGATTTAAGTAGCAAACCTAAAGATATCAATAATAAAGGCCAAGTCGTTGGTTATGTTGAATCAACTTACGACAAAGAAAAGCCCCGTCCAAAAGTGGGTTTCTTATTTGATAATAACACCAGTGAATTTGTTAACTTAAACGATCGTCTTGTATGTGGCTCGAAAGGCTATGAGCAAAATACTGACGGGGAATGGGTTCGTCATCAGGTGAGTATTCAAGACGGCACAGGTGAAACGTTAACCTATAGTTCAGATATTAAAATCGTTGAGGCGAACGGTATTAGTGAAGACGGGACGATTGTCGGCACAGCATTTATTCGTAAACCACAATATCAAACAGATCCCATCACTGGTAACGTGGTTGTTGGCGACAATGGTTTACCTCTGTTCAAATTAGATGGTAACGGTGCTCCAGTGACAGCCTATTTACCGCGTATGGTTATTTTGAAGCAAACTTCAGGTGAAGCATGTACTACTTCTGATAGTGTTGAAGAAGAGCCTTATGTGCGTCAAGGCGCCGCCAGTTTTGCTTGGTTGTTTGCTTTGCCATTATTATGGTTGCGCCGCCGAGTAAAAAAATAGTTTTACTGTTAGTTAGCAAATAGCTTCTCAAATTAGAGGCAGTTTAATAGCACAAAAAATCGAGGATAAATTCCTCGATTTTTTTTAACTTAATTCTCAACACCTTAATAAAAAATCAGTCAGATGATGTTTTTTTAATTGATTTCGATTAAAAAACGTTCTATTCCTATAGCTAAGGCTTCAACTTCACCACGTCAAATAGAAGCCCGTCAATGAAGAGGACTCATGTATGAAAAGACAGAAAAGAGATCGTTTAGACAGAGCATTTTCAAAAGGATTTCAAGCCGGAGTTGGAGGGCGCTCTAAGGAGATTTGTCCCCATTCAAATCTGGATTCACGGTCTCATTGGTTAGGCGGGTGGCGCGAAGGTATTGATGGTCGGCTTAATGGACTATTTAACAAGTAATACTTAAGTAACACGCAACAAAATGCCCTCGCGATAAGTATCGGAGGGCATTAGTGAAATATAACAGTTACGTAAAACTAAATCCGTACGATTAGAACGTCGACGTATCGCTAAAAATACCCACTTTTAGATCAGTAGCTGAGTAGATTTGACGGCCATCAACTTCCATAGTTGCATCAGCAATACCCATCACTAACTTGCGATGAATTTTACGTTTAATGTTAAGTTTATAAGTGACTTTTTTAGCTTCAGGCAATACTTGGCCGGTAAACTTCACTTCACCTACACCTAATGCACGACCTTTGCCTTCAGCGCCTTCCCAACCCAGGAAAAACCCCACCAGCTGCCACATAGCATCTAAACCTAAACAACCAGGCATTACCGGATCGCCTTTAAAGTGACAATCAAAGAACCAAAGATCTGGAGTGATATCAAGTTCGGCAATAATTTCACCTTTACCATATTCACCGCCATCTTCATTAATGGTAATGATACGATCAATCATCAACATATTGTCTACAGGTAAACGGGGTCTATTTGGGCCTAAAAGATTGCCATGACCACATGCGACAAGTTGCTCTTTAGTGAAACTATTAGCTTTTTCCATTGAAATCGATACCACTTAATTGACTGATAATCTTAACAAGATAGCGAACACGTGTACGCTAAACAACTCCGATCACTAAATAATTCGTAATCTAGCTAACAATTTAGCAAAAAAGTTCAATTCAACGTCATCATCATCTTGCCCTGCTAACTTATCTAAACGCTGTTGTACTAATCCGTAAAGCGTCTCTGGCGCAAAGTCATTATCTTCATTAGCAACGCCAGCGGGCATTTGCATTAGCAGTTCAACTGCTTGATCCATATGCTCAATTGCATGGATATGGAATAATCCTTTATCAATAGCTTCAATCACATCCGGTTCAAGATTCAACTGCAAGACATTGGCCTTAGGCATAATAACACCTTGATCGCCTGTTAACCCGCGGCGTTGACATAAATTAAAGAAGCCTTCAATTTTTTCATTCACACCACCAATGGCTTGAACATTACCAAACTGATCTAATGCACCAGTCACCGCTAAACTTTGGATAATCGGTTGCTCTGCTATTGCAGACATTAAGCAGCAATATTCAGCAAGTGAAGCACTATCACCATCAATTTCTTGATAAGACTGCTCGAACACGATATTAGCATTGAGGTGAAGAGGTGCATCTCGACCGAAAATACGATACAAGCAAGACGATAGGATCATCATGCCTTTTGCATGAATATTGCCACCCAATTCTGATTTACGTTCAATATCCGCGACTTCACCATCACCATAATGCACTGATGAGGTAATACGTGCAGGCTCACCATAGGTATAGTCTCCAGTATCAATAACAGTAAGCGCATTAATTTGACCTACCATAGCACCTTTAGTTGGCAGATTTATGAAGTTGTCATCAAAACTTTGGGCTGAATACACTTCAGAACTATTGTGGCGGAAGGTTAATTTTTCGAGTGCTTTGGCTATCGCCGCAGCATTTAACGCTGATTGACCGCAATAGGCTTTTGCTTGACCTAACAGGTGCCTAAACTCCAACATACTTAAGCTTAAACGTTGCTGATGCTCGACCAAACGAGAGCTATACCAAAACAACGGCAGTAAACTTGACGTTTCTAACTCAACTGATTCACTCTGGGCAAGTACATTTAGCCACTGCACATATGAAGACTCAGGATGTTGGGTTAAATCTACTTCATTGCTCATTTCAGCAAGCAGCGGAAAATGTCGACTAAAGTGCCTATCTTCAACACGAAGCTGGCTATAGGATAAACCGCTTCCGACAAGCACGATCTTACAATTAAGCGGAATAGGAGCGAGTTCGTTATTAATCCGATAAAAGCCGTCGTGGAGAATCTGCATCAACAAATCCCACAAACTCTCACGTTGCCACAATGATGCTAAGCAAATAAACACAAAATGATTTTTCGCTAATGCTCCAGGTTTATAAACACTGGATTTATCGGTTTTAAGCATTTTTCCGAGCAGGTCTGCACGGCGAATCGTCCCCTGTAAATAACAAGACAAGGATTCTTGCCTAGCAATAATACCGACATGCTCTGGTGGCAGAGTTTGCTGCCACTTAAACTGGATCTCATCTTCTTCGTGCGTTTTTTTTGTAGCAACAAGATATTGGTTTGACGGTGTATTAGCTTGGGTTACTAACGCATTAATAAATAGTGGTCTATCCACACCCAAAAAATCAGCAAGAAATAGATGTTGCGAATTAATTTTGCTCATTAGTTTGAAGGTATCAACTACTCGTTCTTGACCAAGTAAGATATGACTTGGAAAAAATGCTGAAGTCGATGGGTCAGGTAAATGATACTGAGGAGCGAGTTTGGCACTAGGCAATAGCGTTGAATTCATATAGTAGTAATCTAGCTGCGGCAACGAAAAATAATAAAATGATATTAGCATAAAGCGTCGTAAAAGCCTTAGCAGATTCAATTGTTAGCGCTTATCTCATGGTTATTACGCCTGTCAGCCGCCAAAAGCGACTTTACTAAGGTCAGTCTGATTCAAAAATACTTTAATAATGATAAAAATATGTTCATGCTGATTAATTGCTATGCATTCAGATGTTTTTTTTACAATTATGGTTTACAAGCAAACGCGTTACTTATATTATTCAGCCCGTTCGGAGGGATGGCAGAGTGGTCGAATGCACCGGTCTTGAAAACCGGCAACGGTTTATCCCGTTCTAGGGTTCAAATCCCTATCCCTCCGCCATATTAAAGACCAAAGGCTCATCAGAAATGATGAGCCTTTTTTCGTTTAGGTGATAGATAGGAAATTGAACCTAGGGTTCCTCTTTATAAAAGATCACTATCCCTCAGCCACATTCAATGAAAAGGCCTTATCGAAAGATAAGGCCTTTTTGTTTAGGCGATAGATAGGACTTTAAACCCACGGGTTCCTCTTTATAAAAGATCGCTATCCCTCAGCCACATTCAATGAAAAGGCCTTATCGAAAGATAAGGCCTTTTTGTTTAGGCGATAGATAGGACTTTGAACCCACGGGTCCTCTTTATAAAAGAAAGCTATCCGTTCTCAAGATTCAACGAGAGAGCCTCATCAGAAATGATAAGGCTTTTTGTTTGGCGAAAGATAAGACTTTGAACCTGGTAAGCTTCTAGAATAGTAGACTCTTCATAAAGGTAGTCCGTTGGATATTAGCAACACCTAAAAAGCCTTAATAACTATGTCACTAAAAATTGCCCAGAAATGTGCCTTAAGGCGTAAATTATGTATCCCATTGCGTGATTGCACTCATCAAGAGTGCATTAAGCTTGCAACCTTCTTACCTTACAAATTATTATCTATGCCCTGCATACAACTATCCAACGCAAGCAGTCTTAAATGATAAGATACACAGTAATATTTCAACCAAGCTGAAACTCACCGAGTGAAGACGTGGCAATTTTGGCCTAACTATCGCCTGATGAATGCGGTAATACGATTTATTGATTTGATTAACGTTAGGTGTATTTTTATTCTGTCGTCCTATGTTAGGACGCACACCCTTATAGATTTTCAGCATTACTGGAGACAAAACTCATGACAAACGTGACAGTGGATGCCACGCAGTTAACGACTAAGCCATCACAAGATGGTTTTTACATGCCCGCAGAATGGGCTGCGCAACAAGCGGTGTGGATGATTTGGCCGTATCGTCCTGATAACTGGCGCTCTGCAGGAGCTTATGCTCAGGCGACGTTTGCCAAAGTGGCCGATGCCATTGGTGCAGTTACACCCGTTTATATGGGTGTACCTAAAGAATTTTTAGTTCAAGCTAAGACAGTGATGCCTTCCCATGTCACTTTGGTCGAAATAGAGAGCAACGATTGTTGGGCTCGCGATACAGGGCCTACTGTAGTAATGAATGCCAAGGGTGAACGCCGTGGTGTTGATTGGAGCTTTAATGCCTGGGGAGGTCACAATGGTGGCTTGTATTCTCCATGGGATAAGGACGAACAAGTCGCACAAAAGATGCTAACACAGCATGATTTTGAACGTTATGTCGCGCCGCTGATCCTCGAAGGTGGTTCAATTCATGTCGATGGTGAAGGCACCTGCATAACGACAGCCGAATGTTTGCTCAACAGCAACCGCAACCCAGATCTGAGTCGTGAACAGATAGAAGCATTACTGGGCGATTATTTAAATGTGCAGCAGTTTATCTGGTTGCCAGAAGGCGTGTACATGGATGAGACCGACGGACATATTGACAATATGTGCTGTTTTGTTCGCCCTGGTGAAGTGGTTTTACACTGGACTGATGATCAAACCGATCCCCAGTATCCTCGTTCAAAAGCCGCGTTGGATATTTTGCAAAGTACTGTGGATGCAAAGGGGCGTAAGTTAAAAATCCATCTATTGCCACAACCGGGTCCTTTGTATTGTACCGAAGAGGAATCTCAAGGCGTAATGGAAGGAACTGGTGTGCCTCGCACTGCGGGTGAGCGTTTAGCGGGTTCATATGCGAACTTTTTAATTACCAATCAGCGTATCGTTTTCCCGCTACTCGATCCTGCAACCGACGATATCGCAGCCCAAAAATTGCAGGAGATTTTCCCTGAGTATGAGATTGTCGGTGTGCCTGCTCGCGAGATCTTATTAGGTGGTGGCAATATCCATTGTATTACCCAACAGATCCCCTCTGGAAAATAAGTGAACCCAAGGAGAACACAATGACCATGTATGTCACTGTTGTTGCAACACAATTGGCTTTCATTAGGAGCGTGTCGCATGTTTGAAGTAACTGAAGTTTCTATTGCCGAGCTACGTGCCGCCCTCGAATCCGGTCGAACTACTGCGGTTGAACTGGTGCAGTCTTATCTTGCACGAATTGATGCTTACGACGGCCCAGCGACACAGACTAAGCTGAATGCATTAGTCGTCCGCAATCCTGATGCGATCAAGGAAGCAGAGGCTTCTGATGCACGCCGAGCTAATGGTGAAACACTTAGCCCACTTGACGGTATTCCCTATACCGCCAAGGACAGCTACTTGGTTAAGGGGCTGACGGCAGCTTCTGGAAGCCCAGCGTTTAAGGACTTGGTTGCCCAATACGATGCCTTTGCCGTTGAGCGCTTGCGCGCCGCGGGTGCTATCTGTTTAGGTAAAACCAACATGCCACCTATGGCCAATGGTGGTATGCAACGCGGTCACTACGGTCGCGCCGAAAGTCCATACAACGCTAACTACCTCACCGCACCTTTTGCCTCGGGTTCTTCTAACGGCGCGGGTACTGGTACGGCAGCAAGCTATTCTGCTTTTGGCCTAGCTGAAGAGACATGGTCGAGCGGGCGTGGGCCGGCATCAAATAACGGTCTGTGCGCCTATACCCCATCTCGGGGCGTGATTTCTGTGCGTGGCAACTGGCCGTTGACACCGACCATGGATGTAGTGGTGCCTTACACTCGCACTATGGCAGACATGCTCGAAGTGCTGGATGTTATCGTTGCTGACGACCCGATCACCCGTGGCGATCTATGGCGTCTGCAACCTTGGGTCGAAATTCCCAAAGCATCAACAATCCGTCCAGCATCTTATGTGGCGCTTGCCGCTCAAGCCGATACGCTCAAAGGTAAGCGTTTCGGGGTGCCGCGCATGTATATCAATAAGGATGAATTAGCTGGCACCAGCGAAACCCCTGGTATCGGCGGCCCGACCGGTCAGCGTATCAATACGCGTGCATCAGTGATCGACCTTTGGCAAGCTGCACGCACAGCGCTGGAAGCTGCCGGAGCCGAAGTGATTGAAGTTGACTTCCCGCTGGTGTCAAATTGCGAAGGTGACCGCCCAGGCGCGCCGACTGTGTTTAATCGCGGCATCGTTACGCCTGAATTTCTCGATGATGAGCTGTGGGCACTATCGGGCTGGGCATTTGATGAATTCTTGCGTGCCAATAATGATCCTAAACTCAACAAACTGGCTGACGTCAACGGCCATTTGATTTTCCCGCACGACCTTGGCACCTTGCCAAATCGTGAGGGCGATCTTGCCGCTGGTATGGATGAGTACGTCAACATGGCCAAACGAGGTCTCAAGTCGTATAACCAAATCGACAGCATACCGGATGGTCTGCGTGGCTTAGAGAAAACGCGCAAGCTGGGGATCTCGAAGATTGGATGGATGAGTTAAAACTTGATGCCGTGATGTTCCCAACCATGGCAGACGTGGGGCCGGCGGATGCGCATGTTAATCCAGCTTCCGCTGATATTGCCTGGAGTAATGGTATTTGGGTCGCTAACGGCAACCTAGCGATTCGTCACTTAGGTGTACCAACGGTGACAGTGCCTATGGGGGTTATGGCCGATATTGGCATGCCAGTCGGTTTGACGTTCGCGGGCCGTGCTTATGACGACAATAATCTGCTGAGGTTTGCTGGTGCATTTGAGGCAACTGGTAGCAAGCGCATGATACCTGCGCGCACGCCAGAGCTTAGTCAATAAGCACTAAGCCAAAGCACTTAGTAATACAGAACGGGATTGGCGTCTACACGCCAATCCCGTTTTTTTTAACGCCAACGTAAATACATCGTTAATATACACATGATGCAAAGATATCGTTGAGCATAGTCAAAGAGCAAACGTCCTTAAAACAGCACTTAAGACGGCCTTTTACTGCCCATCATAGCGTCGATTATTAATGGCGAAATCAATACTTTGATCTAGGTTTGAGCAAATGAGTGGCATGTAAAATGGTCACCTATTTGTTACGCGGTAATCCTCATAGTTTCCACAGAGACTTGACGGCGACATATTGGCCGCCAACGCTCAATGGTGCGCCAAGCCCAAGGTCAATCTTAACTAAGCCTTTCGCTGATCGTTCAGCTAAAAGCGCTTGCCCCATCACTTTTTTGAGCGCGAAAGGGTGTCGTTTGGGTTATCGATTTGCCAAAATGTTGTGATCTAAACCGATTCAGTCGAATCACTTTCAATAAAATGGTCGATCACTGCTAAGGGCAAACTCACACCTGAAGTTACTGATCATAATCAAATCTAATTGTCAGCACTGTACCTAGAACAGAAATTCTTTTCTGCACTAGGCCTGCTATTGACTAAGGCTCAAGAGATTACGAAATCGTGCCATTCATTTGCATGCTTGTTGACAGGTAATTGTGCTGAGATGTCTGTAGATAAGTGTATGTACGCAGTCGCACAGACAGTGTGATCGACTGATGGCATCATTTGAAGTTCTGACCTTATCCCATAGTGTCATTAAACCGCCTCAGGTGCAGGAGTGACATGCCAAATGAATAAAACCTTAGTCATAGATTATTACACTGACATTCTTTGTGTTTGGGCTTGGATTGCTCAAAAACGTGTCGATGAACTTAATAAAACATTGGCAAACAGCATCGAACTTCAATGTTACTACGTTGATGTTTTTGGTGATGTCCCGACAAAAATAAACACCCAATGGCAATCAAAAGGCGGTTTTATTGGCTTTGCCGAGCACATACAACAGTCTGTATCTGCCTTTGAATACGCTCATGTAAACCCGAAAGTATGGACGCAAGTTAGACCCACGACTTCAGCCAATGCGCATTTGATGCTTAAAGCGATAGAGATTACTTATGATAAAAAGAAAAGTATCGATATGGCGCTAACGTTTCGAAGTGCATTTTTTGTCGATGGCTTGGATATTAGCAATCTTGACGTGCTCTATGATTTAGCTAACGCCAATGGACTTGACCTAAACGCCATCGATACCAGTATTCGTGATGGTTCTGCTATGGCGTCTTTAATGGGTGATTATCAAAAATCAAAGCAACAAAACATTAACGGTAGCCCGTCTTTTGTGCTTGATGGTGGGCGACAAATATTGTACGGCGACGTAGGTTTTCGCGTCATTCTTGCCAATGTTGAAGAGCTTTTAAAGCATCCAACAGATGAGGCAAGCTGGTGCTGAAATGAGCGCGACTCGCTCATTGATGCTATCGATAGTGACATCGATCAGATGCCTGCTTAGCGATGAAGGGATTTTGGACTATTCGATACATAAAGAGAAACATGAACTCTAAAATCTCCCCTACAAGCACGTTAGACAAGAGCGATGATAATATTAAGAGGTATAAATGGTAGTCGAATCTATGTCTACATCTACAGAATCAGCCAAAAAATCAGCCACACAAGCGAAAACGGTTGCTGTTTTTGGTGGCGGTATTGCCGGACTAACGGCAGCGCATGAATTTGTAAAACTTGGCTATAAAGTCAAAGTGTTCGAAGCCAATCCTGATGCCGGTGGTTTTTTTAGAAGTGCCAGAAGAAAAGAAGATCAAGATATGCCTTCTGAATACTCCTGGCATGGAATGGGCCCTTGGTATAACAATTTTTTCGAACTCATCAAGGAAATCCCCTTTGATGAACACTTCAGTCTTTATGACAACATCCTTTCAAGGCCGGTAGTATTCGGCTTGGCGCCTAATTCAGGAACGGCGCATTTTGGTGATTCTAATTCCAAAAATGTCGATTTAGAAAACCTGTTTAGTATGACGACCAAAGAAAAATGGCTTTGGTGTTGGCTGATGGGAAAAGCATGGTGTTCAAATAATAGGAGCAGCCAAAAGTACAGCAACATCAATGCTAAAGAAGCTTGGCGCCCCTATTTAGCCGCTTCGACGCTGAGCACCTGGAGTTCCACTTTTGGCCCTTGGGTGGGTTCCGACTGGTGTCATGTTTCTTTCCATCATGTGGCGCATTTTTTTCGTAAACAATTAGTCACCAAGTATTCGTATCATCATTCAGGAGACAGTGAAGGCGACCCGTGGGATCACACGGCGCGCGACGGTTGGCTGCTTCTGAACGGGCCCAGCAGTGAGGTTTGGTTTGATAAGTGGGTCGATGATCTGAAGCAAAAACAGGTCGAGTTTCATTGGCAGACCCCACTTTATCGTTTGAGTTTTGAGAATAACAGCATCACAGCGGCAGAGCTCGCCAATGGCGAAACCGTTCAAGCCGATATCTATGTCCTGGCACTGAATCCTTTTTCTGCGGCAGATATCTTGGCAAGAACCCCTGTGCTTGAAAATAAACCGCAACTTAATCTTTTTAAATCCTTGGTACAACAGGGGCCTCACACCCAAGTGTCTTTTAGAATTGGCTTCAAAGAAAAAATGTCTTGGCTGCGACAAAGATGCGCGCTGGTTATTTCAGACTCAGCCTTTAACCTGACGCTTTTTTCTCAGGAACAAGCGTGGGGAGAGTCGAGTTCTCTGGGGGACGATATTCAATCTCTGTGGACTGTCACCGCTTGCGTTTCAAAAGTCCCAGGCCCGGTTCATGGTCTTTGTTTGGAACAATGCACTGAGGAACAATTTCTTGATGAAGTGTTATTTCAATTAAAACAGAGTCATGCCCTAGATGAACTGGTGAAAAAGGCTAACGGCGGCAAAAGCTGGCAAGATTTTTCCATTGTAAAAATCACAGTTTGGCATGAATGGACGTTTTCTCCTGAAGGAATAACATCGGCGCAACCCAAATGGGTGAATTCGACCAATACCCAGCAATATATGCCACAGCAAAAGACGACAATATCCAACCTTGTTCTTGCCGGAGCTCACACCCAAACGACCGCAGATGTGTGGAGCATTGAGGCCGCGGTTGAGAGTGGCAAGCTGGCGGTAAAGGTTTTTGAGCCGCAACTTAAGGTCATTCCACAGTCGAACTTTCTGGTGTTGAACGTCCTTGGGAAAATAGACGATGTGCTTTATTACTGCAAACTTCCAAACGTGTTGGATGTTGGTTTAATCGTCATGGTTATGTTATCAATAAGTCTAATCGCCTTTGGGCTTGCCGGATAAAGAGTAGCTTATATAAAACACAAATAGCGGAGGACTTATGCATGACCATGAGGATAAAAAGTCGCATTATCAAAAAGATAGCCTGACATTGGTCGGTGCCGTTGCGCTTGGCACTGGCGTTATGATTGGCGCTGGTATATTTGCCTTGACGGGCCAGATGGCCCAGATGACCGGAAGCCTTTTCCCGCTGGCATTTCTTTCGGCTGCGGTGGTTGTCATATTTAGTGCATATTCTTACGTCAAAATGTCCAATGCCTATCCTTCCGCCGGTGGCATAGCCATGTACCTGAAAAAAGCCTACGGCAGCACGGTGACAACCGCTTTTCATTCCCTACTGATGTATTTTTCAATGGTGATAGCTCAGAGTTTTCTGGCGCGTACCTTTGGTACTTATACATTGCAGCTGTTTGGTATCGATGATACTAGCTTGTTGGTGCCGACATTGGGTGCCGGATTATTGCTGGTGGCATTTCTGATCAATTTGTCCGCCAACAAGATGATCGAAGGTGTCGCGTCGGTGCTCGGCTTTATTAAGATTGGCGGTATCGTTTTGTTCGGTATCGTTGGCGTAATGGTGGCTGGCTCGGTAGAAGTCGATTTCTCAACAGTCAGTTCAGACGCTTCAACTTCTGGTACAACAATCGCTGGTTTTATTGGTGCAACCGCGCTGGGTATTTTGGCCTTTAAGGGCTTTACCACCATTACCAATAGTGGCTCAGAGCTTATCGATCCTCACCGAAATGTGGGCCGAGCCATTATGATCGCTATTGCTTTGTGTGTGGTGATTTATACGCTGGTGGGCTATTCCGTCGCCAGTAACCTGTCACTTCAGCAAATCATCGAAACAAGAAATTACTCGTTGGCCGCCGCTGCAAGGCCTGCACTGGGCGAATATGCCGTCTGGTTTACGGTTGTTCTGGCCATGTTGGCAACAGCAGGCGGTGTTATCGCCAGCATATTTGCGGTTTCGCGGATGTTGGCAATGCTGACCGATATGAAACTCGTTCCCCATAGCCATTTTGGCATGCCCGGTAGCATCCAAAAGCACACCCTGGTTTATACCGTCATTTTAGGTTTGCTGTTGACCATATTTTTTGATCTGACGCGGATTGCGGCTATGGGCATCATCTTTTATCTGATTATGGATATCGCGGTACATTGGGGGATCTTGCGACATTTGCGCCATGACATAGGTGCAAAACTCAGTATTTTGATCACCGCCATTATCCTTGATCTGATTGTTCTGGGTGGTTTTGTCTGGGTCAAGATAAACAGTGATCCATTGGTGGTCGGTGTCGCTGGTGTGGTCATGCTGGCTATTCTGCTTGTCGAGGTGCTGTTTTTAAGGCATCACCCTATCGAATCAAAAGACCACAAACACGGATAAAGTAAATAGTAGCTGCAGCTGATGGACATTTCGCTGTGCTTCTCTGCTGCAGTTTAGCTTGGTCATTATATCGAATATTTTTTATGTAAACATTGGAGCTAATTATGTCAAAAAACGTATCAGATCATTTAGTCGAAATGCTGGTAGAAGCCGGTGTTAAGCGAGTTTATGCCGTGACTGGCGATAGCCTTAATCCGGTCAACGATGCTGTGCGAAGGGATGGTAGACTGCAATGGATCCATGTTAGGCACGAGGAAGCTGGCGCCTATGCGGCATCTATGGAAGCTGAGCTAAATGGTATCGGTTGCTGCATGGGCAGCAGTGGTCCTGGGCATGTTCATTTAGTCAATGGACTCTATGATGCCAATAGAGCTGAAAATCCGGTTATTGCGATTGCTTCAACTATTCATACTGAAAAAATGGGCCTGGACAACTTTCAAGAGACAAGACCCGAAGCGTTATTTCAAGATTGCTCAAAATATGTGTTTCTCGCCAATACCCCTAAACAAGCTGTCAATGGTTTGCAAACCGCGATTCAGCATGCCATCAGCAAGAAAGGGGTCGCTGTGCTCGGGCTTCCCGGTGATGTGGCTTCAGCAAGTCTGGAATCTGTGCATACGGCGAATAAAAACTTCTACACCCAACCCAGAATAACCCCAAGCCATGAACAGCTTCAAGAACTGGCAAGCGTGATTAATGAACATGACAAAGTGATGCTGTTTTGCGGCCATGGTTGTCGCTATGCCGTTGAAGAAGTCATGCAATTGGCCGAAAGGCTTAATGCCCCTTTGGGATATAGCTTTCGAGGCAAAATATTTTTTGAACGTAAAGAAAATCCTTATGCCGTTGGATTAAATGGGCTTTTAGGCAATAAATCCGGTTTTGAAGCCATGCATCAAGCCGATGTTCTGTTGATGCTGGGCACGGATTTTCCATATAGTGAGTTCCTTCCCGAAAAATGCAAAATTATTCAAATCGATACTAAACCCGAAAAATTAGGCCGTAGAGCTAAAGTGGACTTGGGTTATTGTGGTGATATTAAATCAACCCTTGAAGATCTTATGCCGTTAATTGATGTCAAAACGTCCACGGATTTTCTCGACAAAACCCGTTCACTGCATCAAAAAATTGAAGCTATCTATGAGAGCTATGTGGAAGAAAAGGGATCGGAAAAAAACATTCATCCAGAATATGTCGCTCATTTGGTGGATAAACTTGCCGATGACGATGCGATATTTACCGTTGATACGGGCATGAGCGCCGTGTGGGCCGCGCGTTATTTAAAGGCGGGAGCCAATCGTTACCTGACAGGTTCCTTTAATCATGGCTCGATGGCGAATGCCATGCCTATGGCGATGGGGGCAGGTTTATCACAACCAGACCGGCAAGTGATTGCGTTTTGTGGTGATGGCGGTATTTCAATGCTGCTCGGCGACTTAATGACCATTAGCCAATATCAAATTCCTGTCAAAATCATCATCTTTAACAATCGTTCGTTAGCCATGGTGAAACTTGAAATGCGGGTAGAAGGTTATATGGAGTGGCAGACAGATATGGTTAATCCTGATTTTATAAAATTGGCAGAGGCGATGAACATTGCTGCATGGGAGGCTACTGAGTCCAAAGATGTGGAGCTTGCACTGGCAAACGGATTCAAGCATAAGGGACCTGCGATAATCAATATTTTTACTGATCCCAATGCGTTGGCAATGCCACCTACCTTAAACTTTGAGCAAGTAAAAGGCTTTGCTGCATCGATGACAAAATTAATGGTCAATGGAAAATTTGCCGAAATAGTCGATACCACTAAGAACGATTTAAAATACTTACGGGAATTATGATAAAACATTATGAAGCAAGCTATTAGGTTCACCACAATCGTCCTGGTTATTTTTGTCGTCATTATCGGCATTATACTCTGGCCTTTAGCGGGTCTTATTGTTCTTGTAGCCTTGCTCGTGCTGCTTGGATTGTATGATTTATTTCAAACAAAACACTCGATACTGAGAAACTTTCCTGTGATTGGTCATATTCGTTACCTATTAGAAATGATAGGTCCAGAGCTGCATCAATATTTCGTGGAGTCGGATACTGATGGTAAACCGATTAATAAGAATCATCGCAGGTACATCTATGAGCGAGCCAAAGAGCAAAATCAAACATCCCCCTTTGGCACTGAGCTCAATGTATATGATGATAATTATAAATGGATGCAGCACAGCATCTATCCCGCTAAGAAATTGGACACACCGCCACGGGTTGTGATTGGTGGCAAAGATTGCCAACAACCTTACAGTGCTAGTCTATTTAATATCTCAGCCATGAGTTTTGGTGCTTTGAGCAAAAATGCCATTCAAGCCTTAAATTTGGGCGCTAAAGCCGGTGATTTTTTTCACGATACCGGCGAGGGCGGTATATCCGAATACCATTTACAAGGTGGCGATTTAGTGTGGGAAATCGGCACAGGGTATTTTGGTTGTCGCACAGAAAATGGCTGTTTTGATGCGGAAAAGTTTAAACAAAAGGCCAATTGGGCGCAGGTGAAGATGATTGAAATTAAACTCTCACAAGGTGCCAAACCCGGCCATGGAGGAGTACTTCCCGCAGCCAAAAATAATCAGGAAATTGCTGACATAAGAGGCGTTCAACCCCATACCGATGTGCTTTCTCCTCCCGGCCATTCCGCTTTTAGCAATGCAGCAGGGTTATTGCAGTTTGTTGAGCAATTAAGAGTGTTATCCAACGGAAAACCTGTCGGCTTCAAACTTGCTATAGGCAGTAAACAAGAGTTTATTGAAATATGTGAAAAAATGCTCGAAACAGGCATCAAACCCGATTTCATCACTGTGGATGGTGCAGAAGGGGGAACGGGCGCGGCACCTATCGATTTCTCAAACTATGTTGGTATGCCTTGGGAAGATGCACTGCTTTTTGTCGTGGATACGCTCAATACCTACAAGCTCAAACAAGACATAAAAGTGATTACGGCGACTAAGATATTTACCGCTTTTGATTTGTTTAAAGCCCTTTGTATCGGGGCTGATGTGTGTAACTCCGCTCGGGGCATGATGCTGGCTTTGGGTTGTGTTCAGTCCTTGAAATGCAACACCAATGAGTGTCCTACAGGCGTCACCACAAATAACCCCAAATTAGTGCGAGGCTTGGTGGTTGCAGAAAAATGGCAAAGGGTCAGGAATTATCACCAACATATGTTGGACGATTTTTTGCAACTAATGGCCGCTTCGGGTTGTCATTCACTTGAAGAAATGAATCAAAATTTAATTTACAGGAAGGTGGATAAGCACTGGCTTTCCTATGCTGAAGTGGTAAAAGCCCGCTGATTTTTATGGATCATGCCGCTCCAATCGCCGTATCGTTATAACAGAAGAAGGGTCCACGCCTGCCAATATACTATTGGCAGGGATATTACGTACAACAATTGTCAGTGACGGAGACTATTAGTCACTCGCGAGGCTCTGCAAAGCATTGGTGATCTCACTCATCCGCGCCGCCGTGACTTTACCATGAACCTGCGATATCAGATTACCGTTCTTATCCAAAACAACAATGACCGCCTCTTCGCTATCGGAGGGCACACCCAAGGCGCTTTCCATGATCTGTGAGTTGAGAATCCAGGTTTGATCGTGATAGCGCTGCGGCACTTGTTCTTTGGCGCGGCCAATGACATCTTCTTCCGACATAAAGAAGGGTAAATTGACAGCCAGTACGTCGCGAACCCGATATTTACTATGATCTATCTCTGAGCGCAATGTGTTAACCCACTCCCGAGTGGATATTGCGGCATTGCGAGACGGCGTAAGTATCAGCAGTGTCGGTTGACCTATCAGTTTGTTACTGTCAACTTTTTCGCCGCTAAGCGCCGTCGCTGTAAATGACGGCCATGGTCCATCGCCTGCGACAGCGGTCGGCCCACATAGGGTTAGTATTGCAAGTAGGGTCAGTTCAGTAATGTGTCGGGATACTGATCCCCAAAGTGTTGTCGGTATCATTGGTCTGGATATCATAGTATTCCTCTGCTCAGTGGTAGGGGCGCGAACAAGCAGGCTAAGCCAGATCCAAACACAGAAGGCGCAGCATTCACGAGACTCCTTGTTAAATCATCTTGGCTCTCATGTCTGACGAGTAAGCATCACATATACAATATGCTATTGATGACATTTCATCTGTTCGCTAGCGAACTTTCTGCCAACCAATGACCCTATTAGATTTGCAGACGCCATTTGTGGGTATGTGTTCTATCGAACAGACCAGCCAAATGCCAGCGCGCAAGCTGTAATTATCAGGACTTGCCGCAATGATCTTTTCCTCGGGCTCGGCAGGTTTCATCCTCATCATACATAACAGGATATCTAGCTTATGCTTTTCGAAACGTTTTCTAACCGCTCGCTACAGCTAGCCAATCGCATGGTAATGGCGCCGTTGACACGCAGTCGGGCTACGCCTGAGCATATGCCGAACGCGCTGATGGCAACCTACTACGGCCAACGTGCAACGGCGGGACTGATTATTACCGAGGGCACTTCGCCCAGCCCGAACGGACTGGGTTACCCACGCATTCCCGGCCTTTTCGATAGCGCTCAGATGAATGCATGGCAGGCAAGTACTTCAGCGGTACACGCCCAAGGCGGTAAAATCTTCTTACAGTTGATGCACTGCGGTCGAGTTGCGCATGTTGACAACTTGCCGGCAGGTGCCGAAATACTCGGGCCAGATGCCGCGGCATGTCCCGGCGAGATGTATACCGACACCCTAGGCATGCAGCCCCACAGTACGCCGCGCAAAATGAACGAGGCCGATATCGCTCATGTGGTAAAAGAGTATGTGACGTCGGCAAAACTCGCGCTGCAAGCCGGTTTTGACGGTGTCGAAATACACGGCGCCAACGGCTACCTGATTGAGCAGTTTTTGAATCCGCTAATCAACCTACGCAATGACGGTTATGGCGAGAGCATTGAAGGCCGCAACCGACTCGCGCTGGAAATTGTGGCTGCGACAGTGGCTGCCATCGGTAGCGACCGGGTCGGCATCCGGCTCTCGCCTTATGGTGTGTTCAATGGCACCGGTGCATTCCCTGACATAGAGACGCAGTACCTGGCATTGACCAAGGCGCTTTCCTCGCAGGGACTTCTCTATATCCACTTGGTTGATCATTCATCTATGGGTGCGCCAACTGTACCTGCCGACTTCAAGCTCAAGCTGCGCGCTGGTTTCGATGGTTTGTTTATCCTCTCAGGAGGGTTCGATCATCAAAGTGCTGAACAGGCGTTACGCGATAAACATGGCGATCTGGTCGCTTTCGGTCGACCGTTTTTGGCTAATCCCGATCTTGTTGCACGGATGCGGCAGGATGCGGCGCTCAATACTCCAGATGAAGCGACTTTTTACGTACCTGGCGCCAAGGGCTACACCGACTATCCCACTCTGGCGACGTCACAAGAACGTTAACGCCAAAAGTCATCGCCGAGGCCGCACAAATTCAGTAGAAACTTGCGGCGCCCATAAGACCAAATTAAAACAGGATTTCACTATGACCTACAAAAGCATTAATCCCAATAACGGAACAATCTTGAAGACCTTTGATGAAATCAGTGATGAACAGCTTGAGATCAAGCTTGCCGCTGCGCACGCCTGTTACCAAACATGGAAAAACACCAGCTATAAGCAACGCGCCGCTATTATGACCAAGGCTGCTGAACTTCTGCATGCGCATACTGATGACTATGCCAAGCTGGCAACACTGGAGATGGGCAAGCGAATTGATGAAGCCCGTGGCGAAGTGAATTTCAGTGGCAAAATCCTCAGCTATTATGCAGAGCACGCGGAAGCGTTTTTAGCTCCAGAGAAACTTGACCCGGAACATGGTGAAGCTCATATGGAAAGCAGCCCGATAGGCGTGATCTTCTGCGTCGAGCCGTGGAACTTTCCCTTTTATCAACTTGCTCGTGTCGCAGGCCCGCAACTGATGGCGGGCAATGTTTTGGTGGTGAAACATGCCAGCAATGTGCCCCAGTGTGCAATTGCCTTTGAGCAGTTGCTGATTGATGCGGGCGCCCCAGAAGGCCTGTACACCAACCTGCTGGTTTCGCACCAACAGTCTAACCAGGTTATCGACGACCCGCGCGTCAAGGGCGTGGCACTGACGGGTGGTTTTGCCGCTGGCAGAAGCGTTGCCGCCCGAGCAGGGCAGAACCTAAAACCCTCGTCAATGGAGCTCGGTGGCAGTGATGCCTTTATCGTGCTTGATGACGCAGATCTCGACAACACTATTCCTTGGGCAGTTTGGGGACGTATGTACAACCAGGGACAAACCTGCTGTGCTGCGAAACGCTTTATTGTGCTCGATTCGATTGCTGATAAATTCATCGACAAGTTTCAAACCGCGCTTGAACTTCAACAACCTGGCGATCCGATGGACGAAAAAACCACCAAGGGGCCGATGTCGCAAGAAGCCGCTCTGGTTAATATTTTGAAGCAGGTCGATGATGCTGTAGCCCATGGGGCTAAGGTGTTAATGGGTGGCAAGCGTATCGACTGCCCGGGATCGTTCATGCAGACCACGATACTGACCAACATTGCACCAGGCAATCCTGCTTATCGCACTGAGTTCTTCGGCCCAGTCGCGTTAATTTTTCGGGTCAAGGACGAGGCTGCGGCCATCGCGCTTGCCAACGACTCAGACTTCGGACTTGGTGGGTCGGTGTTTACCGAAAATGCAGCTCGTGGCAAACGCGTCGCCAGTCAGATTGATACCGGCATGATGTTCATCAACAATATTGATTGGACCGATGCCGCGCTGCCGTTCGGCGGCGTCAAAGATTCCGGTTATGGCCGCGAGCTCGGCGAAATGGGCATTCAGCAGTTCGTTAATAAGAAGTTGGTTCGCACCATTTCGATGGCAGCACCGGTATAACGGTTGCACATCTAGGGATAGCAAAATGAAAATATTAATATTTCACAAGCAATACCCTATATGGCAACGGCATAACATGGCGAACGCGCATAGTCACCTAAGATAGCGACATCACTATTGAGGACTCAAGTAAATCAATGGGGTAGGTGGCTATGGTTTCACAATGCTATGATTTCATAATGCTATGGTTTCAAAATATCATGGCTTCACAACACTGGGTTTGAATGAAATGAAATCAATTCATTTCATTTCATCTTAAGCGTCTAGTTGTGAAGCCGATTAACCTTGCTTGGGCGGATATCGAAACGGCATGACGATATTCTATAAGGCTGGGATGATTTATGTTAAATCACAAGATAGTCGCTTATCTATCAAGACGTCAATGAGTGAAACTTAGCATAGATATTTTAGTTAATAAGTTTCTAGTCTATCGGTTTCAGTTTTTACCACGGCATAACATTCGCAGCACAGGGTTTCGAGTTTTTGTCTGTTGGTCACGGTAATTTGGCCGCGCTTATAGTTGATTACCCCAAGTTTTTGCAGTTTACCGGCGGCTTCAGTTACGCCTTCTCGTCTGACGCCTAACATGTTGGCGATCAACTCTTGGGTCATAGTGAGATTGTTGCTAGCCAGTCTATCAAGTGATAGCAGCAGCCAACGACAAAGTTGCTGATCGATAGAATGGTGTCTATTACATATTGCCGTCTGTGCCATTTGGGCCATCAGTGCTTGGGTGTAACGTAACAATAATTCGCGAAGGTTTTGATTGTCGTTAAATTCATCGAACAATACTGATGCGGACAATTTATAGGCTCGACCTGCGCTTTGTACTATGGCGCGATTTATGGTGCTTTCTCCCCCCATAAACACCGCAATGCCCACTAAACCTTCATTGCCGACAACAGATATTTCTGCCGATGCCCCGTCTTCGAGAACGTTCAGTAAAGAGACAATACTGTCGATGGGGAAATAGACATTTTCAAGGTTTTGACCAGCTTCATAAATCACTTTACCTAAGGGCAGTTTTATTATCTTTAACTGCGGAAATAAGCGCTTTTTTGTCTCTTCAGGTAATGCTTTAAGTAATGCGTTCTCATTTGGGTCAATCATTGATAACCTTTTTATATTAAAGTGAATCATTCACCACTAGCTATGAACTTTCCTATGTTATTGCTTTTATTCAAGATTGCATAATGCTTAAGTAATCTCATTATCAATATAACAGAGTTTGTTGAATCGAGTAGGGTAAAGTGCATTGCTCAGCGTCATTAGCGTCATTAGCTATCACTGCAGGCAGTGGAGCCATTATTTTCCGTGTAAAAGCTATTGCATCTTGGGTGGTATTTATGGATATCGACAGGAAATTTAGTGAGGGCAGATAGTAAAAAAGGTCTTTGCAAAGCAGCGTTTCGCTCATAGGAAAGAGACTAAATAACAGCCTGCAGCGATTACTTTGAGGCAGAAAGTCAGCGACTAAGGCTGCTATTTTGTGAAGATGAATGGCATAAAAAGGCTGAGCAGCAAAGTGATGGCAAGAGCCATTTTTCTAGCGGCTAGACAGTCGGCCTCACCGCCGGAGTTAGTTAAGTTTATGTGCTTTAAGTTTAGGTGCAGTCTGATGCAAGGTGCACTTAGCACCTGACTTTTTCATCTACTTATAACTCACATGTTGAGGTGCTTTGGCTGATATTTGCCATTTATTTATTTTGAATATCATCAAGTGCCTGACGAACTTCATTCAAAATTAATCTGTTTGCCAAGTCTTCATCGATATCGGGCACATCCCATCCAAAAATAGCGCGATATTTCTCAATCAAATTGTTGACGTCATCGATGATATCGCTGCGATGGGCCGCTAACTCTAATTTTTCTATGTCAGTCATGCTAGTTCACCTTAAAAATCTATAGATAGATTTAGATTAGGCTAGTATTCGTGCTTCTTCAGTGCGACACCGAACAGATTGAATAGGAAATTTGGTGCAAGCTGATAGTTATTCACTCTATTAGCAAAGCAATGACTTATTGTTTGCCATCTTTAATCTGGAGCAAATACATCATGTTATATACACTGAATGATTTAAAAAGTTTAGCTATTCACGCCTCTGATGGCGATATTGGATTAACTAAAGATTTTTATTTTGATGACAAGCATTGGGTCATCCGATACTTGGTGGTGGAAACGGGATCTTGGTTATCAAGCAAAAAAATATTGCTTTCACCCATATCAATCAAAGAGTTTAATCAGCAGCAGAAGACGCTTACTGTCACAATCTCAAGAGAGCAGGTAAAAAATAGCCCTGACATCGATAGCGAAAAACCCGTCTCTAGGCAGCATGAGGTCGATCATATGGAATATTATGGTTATCAACATTACTGGGGGAACACAGGTATTTGGGGAAGTGAGCCCAGTCCTAATATGATGTCACCTGGTTATTATAGTGTCGCGCCAAAACCAGATAACATAGATAACTCAGAGATGTCCGCAGACGTCGATGCTGCATTATCACGGGATGATGATCATCATCTGCGCAGTAGTGAGGCCGTGACGGATTATCACCTTGATGCCATAGACGGTGAATTGGGCCACTTACAAGGTATGTTGATAGATACCGACACTTGGGCTATTCGTTATTTGATTATTAACACCAGTAATTGGTGGTTGGGTCATCTAGTTTTGGTTGCGCCCAAGTGGATTAAAGAGGTGAGTTGGCCTACCTCTAAAATTTATGTAGATATGACGCAGCAGCAAGTGAAAGATGCACCCACCTTCGACCCCTCAGTGCCTTTTAGTCTTGAACATGAGCAAAATTTGCAAACTCATTATGGTCGTAATGATAAATAACCTTATTACCTCTTTATCAGGGCTTTGGCTGGCGTGTTTACGTGACTCATTTAAATAATTTCAATGTGAAAATATAGGCAATCTCAGTTAGCCATTGTGTTCTATTGGCAATTAACTTTTTATTAGTATGTGAAAATACAACACTAATTTACATTTAATACGAGGGCCTTAGGTGCAAATTTTTATCCCTTGGTCGCATCTTAAAAGAAAAAGTCATTGATAATCAATGGCTTTTTTCTTTCTGACATTTGAGTAATCATATTCTCAGACCAAAAATGGAAAACTGAGACATATGTGCCCGCTTTTGATAACAAGATGTCGAGTCACAAATAGCACCTATTAAACCGCATGGCATTGGCCGTTAATTGACTGACTCTTGGTTTTCTGCTGATATAACATCTTCCTACTGACCAAACCGCGCGATATCGCCATCGGGCGTGCTGTGGTCGATAATGATTAGCCCCGGTTTTTAGGTTATTTCAATTTAATCATGCTGACTATTTAAAGGCAGGGTTTGTCTCAGCTGCTAAGTGACAAACTTCATATTTCTGACTCAATATGTGTACAGGTGGAGTGATAATCGACATCTGGAATAGCACAAAATCTATCGCAACCTCATCGCTAAATCATTATGTTATTGACTCAATAAGTGGGTTTCATGGTTGATTTTGAGTATAGATTTGATGTTGAAAGTAACGAATTTTAAAGAGATATTATTCTCATCATTAATTACAGCTTTGGCATGAATCACCAACCTTTTCACTACTTAAATATCACAAAAATACAACTTAAGTTGCTGTTATAAAATAAAAATAGTCAAACTTAGACTAGCTCGTTTTTGGCAGGTATGATGAATGAACATAAGGCGTTACTATGCCCAAATTGTCTTGGAGAAATTATGAACAAATCAATATCTTGTATCGCCGTTTTGGTTTTACTCACCGCGGCTTGCTCTGAAGCCCCGAAAGAAGACATTGCAGCTAGTACGAGCCAAGTTCAAACAGATGTTGCCAATCCTGTGCCTGTGGGTGACAGCAGTCAACATTCGCTCGATTGGGCAGGTAGCTATGAAGGTGTGTTGCCTTGCGCAAGTTGTGAAGGTATACAAACCCTAATGACACTTAAAGCTGATAATAGCTTTGTTGAGGAAACTGTTTATTTGGGCAAAGACGAGAAAATTTTCAAACTGACTGGCAAAGTGACATGGGGCGAGCAGGGCCAAAAAATCATCTTGCCAGATGGCACACAATATCTGGTTGGTGAAAATCAGTTGATCAGATTGGACACTCAAGGCAATAGAATTACTAGTCAGCTTGCTGCTAATTATGTGTTGAAAAAGAAACCATAGCAGTGGGTTTATATGAAGAACTGAACTTCGCACTTCAGTTTATGGCAATGAAAAATACTCTTGCCTCTAAAACATTAAATATTAACAGCTCAACCAGGGAACGGTTATCAGACTCAGACATGAGTAACTCTTATCGATATTGACGATATCAATTCTAGTTTGGGCTGTACCGCAATATGACATATTCAGCTAAAGCGTGACTTTGAATCCACAAGTACCAAGGATCCGCTATCGAGATTGCTCACCCACTTAGTCATTAATGGCGTTAGGTCAGCACGAATACTAAGCAGGCTGATGGAGCTCTGTTTGAAATATACATCTATTTCAACGCTAAGTCGGTGTGCTTATTGAATGTAAATCTAACTAAGTATTGATACTTAAAAGTGCTGACGGTTGTCGATAGCCCTTTCTACAGTGGGTGTTGAGCCTGCTTCTCCTAATCACTATGCAATCTAAAAGCCAACTAAATACAAGGTGTTCAGCAATCATAATGACATTTATCAACTTGAGATCAAACGCTCAAAATCAACATTTTCCGCATTAGCGTGTAAATTTATTACTGTATTATTGTTCTGTAATTACTATTTTTGATACAAAAAAATCATTTAAGTAACATTCCATAGTGCATTTATCTTATGACGATGCATTGCCTTTTCCAATTGACTATAAGAAGTATTCAATGAAAAGTATCAACACTCTTACGACAGCCTCAGTGCTGTTACTTATTTGCAGTAGTCCAGTGCAAGCCGATAATTTCTCTGCTGATAACTACCTGTTTGGTGATATCGGTGGTATTCGCAGCCAGATGCATAATGCTGGTGTTGACGTTAGCTTAGGTTATACCTTTGAAACAGGTGGCAACCTAAACGGTGGACAACGTCATGCGACTAGCTATGCCGACCAAACTGTCCTTGGTGCTAATTTCGACCTCGAAAAATTACTTGAACTGTCCGGTGCCAACTTCCACGTTGCGTTAACTAATCGAGGTGGGCAGAGCCAAAACATTAATGATAAAGCCGAAATTGGCCAATTAATGCAGTCAATAGAAGTGTTTGGTCGTGGCCGAGTTACCCGTATTTCAGAATTCTACTATGAGCAAAATTTGCTTAGCGGTGACCTCAATATCAAATTAGGCCGAATGAATGTGGGCGCTGAGTTTGGCGATTTTCAGTGTGAATTTGCCTATCTTGGATTCTGTGGTTCGCAAGTTGGTAACTTTAATTCAACTATATACAACTGGCCTATCAGTCAATGGGCTGGTGTTGTCAAATATCAGCTCGCGCCAGAGTGGTATGTCAAAACAGGTATTTACCAGATGAACCCAAGCTGGCTTAAAAACAGCCAAAATCTTAATTTAGGCAGTCCTCACGGCACTTTGGGGATGACGATTCCTGTTGAACTTGCTTGGATGCCGAAGATCAATGGCTTACCGGGTACTTATAAACTCGGTTATTGGCATGATACCGTTGGCGGGGAAGACCTTTACTACAATGAAGAGGGTAACCCCTTGATTATTGATGGCGGTAAAGCACGCCAACATGACAGTAAAGATGGGGCTTATTTTGTTGCTGAGCAACAAGTGACTTCTGTTGGTGGTGATTCTGATCGTGGTCTTAGTGTGTTCTTTATGGGGACGTTAAACGACCAAGATATCACTACTGTTGATCACTCTTTGGCATTAGGTGTTAATTATCAAGGTCCATTTGCAACACGTGCAAATGATAAATGGGGCTTAGCCGCAACCTATTTACATGTAAACGATAGTTTTGCCGATAGTGCGCATCTTTACAATAATAATCATGTACTTAATATGCCTGTCAAAGACACTGAGACGGTCGTTGCAAGCTATTATAAATTTCAAGTCACTAAATATGCTGCTATTCGTCCTGAAATTCAATACATCATTAATCCAGGTGCTATCAGTGAGAATGACGATACTTGGGTGGTGACACTTAAAGGTGATATCGCATTTTAAGTAAGGTTCAAATGGCAAGTTATTGTCAGAGTCACTTAATTGAGTGCTAATAAAGATATTGCCGTTATATTAAGTTTTTCGATTTTATGAAAAATGAGTGAGTGAAATCCACATAAAAGGATGGTTTTTAACCTTTATCGATGGTTTGAACTATTTAGGATGTTGGTAACAATTAGGTAATTTTGTTACCGACATCATATCTTGGAGATCTGATTGTGACATCACATCTTAGCTTTGTTAAATTGATGTCTGATCACTCACGTAGTCACCTCGACTATTCGAGGTTTCAACCAAATAGTGTAGTTATTCCTACAAATTAAGGAGTGGTAATCGTTGGTCTCCTTAATAAGTACATTAAGTTGTACTAATAGTCTGATTGATATTGGAATAGTGAGTAAAAATGTAAGCAGCCGCTTTTTTACTTTACCTATTCCACTGCAATAAATAAAAAATACACTAATATTATGCAGTTAAGTGTTTAATTCGGAGTTCCAATGAACAAAAAAACTTCAACCACTATTCAGTTGCTCGCCCCTTTCACAGGAGTTTGCTGTCCACTGAGTCAGGTTCCTGATGCCGCATTTTCACAAAAGATGGTCGGCGATGGTCTAGCGATAGACCCCATTGAAAACATACTTCACGCGCCATGTGATGCCACTATTAGTCAAATACACCCTTCAAAGCATGCCGTGACCTTATTAACTGCCACAGGCATTGAGATTCTGGTTCATATAGGTGTCGACACCGTTAAATTGAAAGGCGAAGGTTTTAAGGCTTTGGTTAAGGTGGGGGATGTTGTCAAAGCCAAAACGCCACTCATTGAGTTAGATTTAGATAAAGTAGGTTGTAGCGTCAAAAGTTTGCGTACAGTGATACTGCTTACCGATATGACAAGAATTATTAACTTAACTCCGACCATGGAAAAATGTGTTAACGCCGGAGATTTGTTGTTTAGTGCTGAGTTAGCTGCGGCAGGTGAAGCGCTAACAAAGTCAGATGACATGATAAGCTCAGACCCTATCGTTGTCATTAATCCAACCGGTATTCACGCTCGCCCCGCTGCCGCCATCGTTACCGCGATTAAGTCATTTGAATGTGACGTGATGATTGAAAAAGCAGGCAAGCAAGTCAATGCCCGCAGTGTGGTTGGTCTGATGGGGTTAGACATCGCTTTTGGGGAGCAGATTGTTATTCTCGCTAAAGGCAAAGATCAACAAGCGGCAATCGCGGCATTAGCTGAGGCGATAAGCTCAGGTTTAGGTGAAGAGGGCGCAGATGCATCACAGGTGACAAACAAGGTTAAAAGTGATTTTGATCCTTTTTCCGAGCCGTCACTGCTACTGCAAACAAGCCAAGATCCACGTCAGTTAATTGGGGTAGAGGCATCACCAGGTCAAGTGAGAGGGCGTTTATATGTGATTAACGCTGAGGTGCCTAAATTTGACACTTTTGCTGATGATGCACAGGTTGAGCAAAACATTCTTGACGATGCGATGAAAATAGCCGATGCCACTTTAGCTGAGTTAGTTGAAGAATTACAGCGCAAAAATATGGGGCAAAAAGCCGATATTTTTGTCGCTCATCAAGAGCTAATGTCAGATCCAGATTTGTACGACGATTGTATTATTGAATTACAACAAGGCAAGTCAGCCCCGTATGCTTGGAGTAAGAGCATCTGCCGCCAAGCCGACAAACTTGCTGGGATGGATAATCCCTTGTTGGCTGGACGTGCAACGGATCTTATGGACGTCGGCAACCGTGTCTCACGGATTATGGCGGGATTATCTCAAGACACGATTCCTACTGATCTCCCTGAAAATACTATTCTAGTCGCTAAAGATTTAACCCCTTCTGATACCGCAAAACTCAATCCTGCATTTGTTAAAGGCATCTGCACCACATTAGGTGGGGCATCGAGCCACAGTGCTATTTTGGCAAGAGCAATGGGCATTGCTGCTATGGCTGGCGTTGAAGCTAAGATCATGTCCTTGCACGGTACCGAGGTATTACTCGACACCGCTAAAGGCTACCTATTATTGTCGCCAACCGAAGCTGAAATGACTGAATTGAACGTCATTAAAGATGCTGCGGAAGAACAAAAAGCCTTAGCTTTTGCGCAAAAAGATGAAACAGCCGTGACCTTGGATGGAGTACGGTTTGAAATCGCCGGTAATATTGCCAAAGTCAGCGATGCCCAGAAATTAGTCGACATGGGTGGTGAAGCCGTTGGCTTATTACGCTCAGAGTTTCTATATCAAGATCAATCTGTTGCTCCTTCAGAAGATGAACAGGAGCAAGTCTATCGTGCGGTACTGCAGACCTTAGGCCAGCGACCATTGGTGGTGCGCACGTTAGATGTCGGCGGTGATAAGCCCTTAGCGTATTTACCTTTGCCTAAAGAGGATAACCCATTCCTTGGAGAGCGAGGGATCCGGGTTGGTTTAGATAAACCGGCAGTATTACGCCAACAAGTACGAGCCTTATTGAAAGCGGCCGATGCAGGTAACTTACGCATTATGTTCCCTATGGTGGCGTCTTTGTTCGAGCTTAAGTTAGCCAAACAAGTGGTAAAAGAAGAAGCCGAAAAATTGGCGATTGATATCAGTGGTATTCAGATTGGTATCATGATTGAAGTGCCATCAGCTGCTGTAATGGCAGATGTATTAGCTGAGCATGTTGACTTTTTCTCTATCGGTACCAACGATTTAACTCAATATACTTTAGCGATTGATCGTGGTCACCCAAAGTTGGCTGCCATTGCTGATGGCTTACACCCAGCAGTATTACGCCTTATCGATATGACCGTTAAAGCCGCGCACGCCAAAGGTAAGTGGGCTGGTATTTGTGGTGGCTTGGCTGGCGAAAAAGATGCAGTGCCGATATTGGTTGGTTTAGGCATTGATGAATTGTCCGTGAGTGTGCCTTCGATCCCTGAAGTGAAACATCAAGTACGTCATCTAAATCAGCAAGCTTGTCAGCTTATCGCTGCTAAAGCGATGAGCTGCGCAGATGCCAAAGATGTTCGAGCATTAATGCGAGATCCTAATACGCTAATAGCTGTTAAAGGCGAGATCTAAAAAGCGTTGATCACTTGGTTATCTATTGAAATTTCTAAGGTTGTATTATGACATCTAAAACAATAAAAACAGCTAAGCCGAAGAAGGCCATGATGAGTGGCGCATTTTCGGTGTTACAAAAAGTGGGTAAATCGGTTATGTTGCCGGTTTCTGTATTACCTGTCGCGGGTATTCTGTTAGGTGTTGGGAGCGCAGGTTTTAGCGTATTACCCGATATCGTCAATGTGTTAATGGTCCAAGCGGGGGAAGCTATCTTTGGCAACATGGGATTACTTTTCGCCATAGGTATTGCGTTAGGTTTTGCTAAAAATGATGGTGTGGCTGCTATGGCGGCATTGGTTGGATACGCCATCATGGTTAGAACCATTGGTGTACTTGAACCAGGCACAGATGTCGGGGTGTTTGGCGGTATGATTGCAGGTGCAATTGCGGCTTCGACATTTAACCGCTTCTTTAAAATTCAATTGCCTTCTTATCTGGGTTTCTTCTCTGGTAAACGAAGTGTACCTATTATTACCGGTTTTGGAGCGATTTTTGCTGGCGTTATCTTATCGTTTATTTGGCCTCCGATAGGCAATGCTATTGCTGCATTTTCTCATTGGGCGGCATATCAAAACCCAACATTAGCCTTTGGTATTTACGGTGTGGTAGAACGCTCGTTAATTCCAGCTGGTTTGCACCATGTATGGAACGTGCCTTTCTTCTTCGAAGCGGGTAATTGTGTTGACAGTTTAGGTAAACCGGCAACCGGCGTACTGACATGTTATTTGCAAGCAGACGATGCTAGCCGAGCTGCGGGTAATGGTTTTGGTCAATTAGCCGGCGGTTACTTATTTAAAATGTTTGGTTTACCAGCTGCTGCAATGGCGATTTGGCATACTGCGCGCCCAGAAAATAGAGTGATGGTCGGCAGTATCATGATTTCGGCGGCGTTAACTGCATTCTTAACCGGGATCACTGAACCTATTGAGTTTGCTTTCTTATTTGCGGCACCGTTACTGTATGTTGTGCATGCATTAATGGCTGGTTTTGCTTATGTTTTAGTGAATATGTTGGGTGTGGTTCATGGAACCTCGTTTTCGCATGGCTTAATCGATTTCCTTGTTCTTTCTGGTCATTCGCAAAAAATCTGGTTATTGGTTGTTTTAGGCCTCATTTATGCTGTGCTGTATTACATGGTATTTAGATTCTTAATCTTAAAGTTCGATTTGAAAACGCCTGGACGCATGGATATTGAATTAGAGGTTGTATCAACACAAGGAACGGAAAGAGCGCGTAACTTTATTGAAGCCTTTGGTGGCCCTGAGAATTTAACCAATGTTGATTCTTGTATCACCCGTTTACGTATGGATGTGGTTGATACCAGTAAAGTGGATCAGGCGAGATTGAAGCAACTCGGCGCTAGTGGTGTGTTGATTTCAGGCAATGCCGTACAAGCTATTGTGGGAACTATCGCCGAAGTGTCACGCACTGAAATTGATGAAATGCTCGCTTCTGGTGGTTATGTTGTTGCTGGTCCTGTGGCAAGCACAGAAACGGATGCCGTTAACATTACGTCTAGTGATCGCCAGCAAGCGCTTGCCATTCAACCACTTTTAGGTGAGGTCAGTTCATGTCGTGCAATTGCGGATAACCGTTTACGCCTTGAAGTGAAAGATGCAAGTCAATTAGATAAGACGGCTTTGCAAGCTCAGGGAATTGAAGCCATATTGGTATTAAATCCGAATTTGGTGCATTTAATTTTTAGTGCCAATACTGCGGGTATCGCCAATGTATTGAACGAGACTTTTGCCGATTAAACCTGAGGTTCAAGCCATTAATAATGGTGTTTTTTACCTGTAAAGGTTAAATCAGTGTTTACGTCCTCAAGCGCCTATTGATAGCCAATAGGCGCTTTTTTTAGTGTGGTGCCTGCCGTTTAGTCTCACTTATCGCATCTCTTATCTCGAGTGTAGAACGTACTATATTTACGTTTCACTCTCTAATTGACTCAAGTGCTGCTTAATCAGCGCTATCATTGCTTGCGCGGCAAAAGACAAATGTTTTTGCTTACGCCAAAACAATGATAATTCCCAGCGTAAGTCTTCACTTGCTAAAGGAATATTGACAACCGCGCCAACTCGGTATCGTTCGGCAATAATTTTTGGCAGTATCATGACTCCTGTGCCAGCGGCTACCAGGGCAATACCAAAATCAGCATGACTGACTCGAGTGATATTTGTTGGCTTAAATCCCGCCTTTGCACACGCCTCAAGTACCAGCTCATATAGGGCATATTCGGGTTCAAACATCACTTGAGCCAATAGATTAAGCTCACTGAGTTGGAGTATTGATTTACTCGCGAGCACATGGGCCGAAGGCAATACGACCACCATTGAATCATTACGTACGCGAATACCATCAAATTCATCGTCAAAATCAATGATGCCTGTTGCAAGTTCAATTTCATCTTTATGTAAGGCCACTGTTTGTTCAATCCCACCGCGCACCAGTAACTGTAATTCAACGTTAGGATGTAGCTGCCTAAATTTTGCTATTACTGGAGCAAATAATTCGGCGCTGCCTAAGGGAGCTAAGCCTAATTTAAGTAAACCGCCACTTAAATTTCGCAAATGATCCAGCTCGGTTATCATCAGTTGGCGACCTTCTAACAAAGTAGACGCATGGCGATAAACAACTTGCCCAGCTTCAGTTAAGCGGATCTGAGAGCCGCGTTTTCCGCGCTCTAGCAATACCATATCAAGTTCTTCTTCAAGCAAGCGTATTGCCTTTGAGAGAGCGGGTTGAGTAACAAATGCCGCATGACACGCTTTAGCGAAACCACCGGCGTTAACAACCTCAGTGAAATAGTGCAGTGCTTTAAGATCCATATACATAACCAAAAGTGATTCAATCAATCATTAATATTCATTTTTTTTATGAATTAAGCAAGAGTAAACTGTTCATATTAACTAAAAACACCCAGTGTGAAATCAAATGTTATCTTCATTAAATACCCATAGCGCCTTTTTAAAGTGCCAAACAACCTTATTCATTCAAGTGAGTGGTCTGTGCCTATTTGCTTGGTTATGTCAGTGGGCTGCTCAATCTGTTGATTCAATTATTCCTGGAAGCGTTATAGGCTTAGGCATTCTATTAGTCTTATTGTCATGCCACTGGGTACCCGAAAAAATCGTTAACCAAGGTTCAGCATGGTTAATTGGTGACTTACTGCTATTTTTTATTCCGCCAGTTGTGGCGATTACCAAATATCAATTAATACTCGAAAGCTATGGTGCTGAGCTGATTATAGGCATGTTACTGGCCAGCACTAGCGTGTTATTAGGCACGGCATTTATCGTTGATAAGTTATTTAAGTTTGAACGTAAACAAAGGTTAAACAGCATTACATCACAGCGCTTACACCTTAAAGAAACTCCGCTCAATTTTGAATACAATAGGTAGTAGCATGAATGGTTCATTATTAGGCTTTTTGTGTTTGTTACTCACATTGGCAGGCTATTACTTTAGTAAGCGACTTTATCTACGCCGGCAACGTGTTTGGTTTGCTCCGATCATAATGGCACCGACGATTATTTTGCTGACCGTAGTAATATTTCAAATCCCACTGGCTGACTACTTTCAATTTACCCATTGGCTACCCGCGTTATTGGCTCCTGCGACTATCGCGTTTGCGGTGCCCATTTATCGGGAGCGCGCATTGATTAAGCGTTACCCATTAACCATCAGTATCGGGGTGATAGTGGGGTTATGTTTGGGAGTGGGATCGTCATGGTTGATTATTCAATTTACCCATATGCCGTCAGAGCTGTCTAAAAGCTTGATTGTTAGATCGGTTTCAACTCCGTTTGCGATTGAGGCAACGAGCGCATTTGGTGGTATACCGGAATTAACCGCAATGTTAGTTTTGGTGACAGGTATTATGGGCATGCTGATTTGCGATCCCCTTTTTAAAGCTGCGAACATAAAAAGCAGCTTAGCCAGAGGGATTTCTTTAGGTGCATCAGCACATGGCGCTGGAGCGGCTAAAGCGAATCAAATTGGCCGGGAAGAAGGCGTTATCGCCAGTTTAACCATGATTTTTACCGGTATTGCAATGGTCATTACCGCGCCCTTATTTGCATTGCTTTTTTAATCGCGAGTGTTTGGCTTTGTATATTGAAATCACAACAGCCCCCAACCGTAGGTTTACAGGTCGTACTGGCTAGTGATTTTATAGAGTCTAAATGTAAATTGATGATTCCCAAGAGCATAGGGTTAGCCCGATAAAGCATAATACAAATGTCGAGTTGATTAGCTAGACTCGGTTCATTGAGTAACGTACTCAGACTCAGACTCATATTCAGCAATGCAGTAAGCATGGTATTGATTGGGAAGTATGTTCGCAGTCGTGCAGCAATCAAATTTTTTTAAAGCCCTTACATCAATGTTGATGTAAGGGCTTTATTGTTTGTTTGCGAGATGATCCAAAGTTGAGTGATTAAAACAGTAATGGCGCCGGATTACCTGGCTCCATAACCACCACTGGGTTGTAATGCCATACTTTGTTGATAATTTCTGCTGTTAGCGCCTCAATTGGTGCTCCGTCACTGACAACACTCCCATTGTCTAGAATGACGAGTCTGTCGGCGTAACGGGATGCTTGGTTTAAATCGTGTAGCACCACAATGACAGCGTAGTTATGTTGATGGGCTAATTCTCTTGCGAGCGATAACACTCTATGTTGTTGGGCTAAATCCAATGCTGAGGTTGGTTCGTCTAACAGTAATATAGGTGACTGTTCTGCTTGGGCCAACTGGGTTAGCACTCGAGCTAATTGAACTCGCTGTTTTTCACCACCCGATAAAGTGGAGTAACTGCGGTATTTCAGTTGCGATAACGCGACCTGCTCTAATTGATAATCCACTAAATAATTACCTTGTTGCTGACTAATTGTTAGTGGGTACAGCCCCATTTTAACGACTTCATGTACTTTAAAAGGGAAGGTAAGCGAGGCGTGCTGAGGTAATACGGCGAGCGACTTAGCTAAACATGACCTATCCCATAATGGCAAGGTGTTGCCCCAAACCTTTATCTCCCCACTCGTTAGTGTAGCCTCTTGTGATAGGCATTTGAGCAGGCTTGATTTTCCTGCGCCATTAGGGCCAAGTAGTGCAGTCACTTGGCCGGATTTTATTTGTAGGTTTATGTTATTCAGTACTGACTTTTTACCTATGTGTACCGATACGTTATTGAACTCAATAATGGCTGAGTTTATCGGTGTGACAACAGGTTGATGTTCAGTGTTCTGGGGCGTTTCTTTGGCAAAATAACTGAGCATGTTACACCAACTTATTGCGCTGATTGAGTAATAGAATAATAAAGAATGGTGCACCTAATAATGCTGTAACTAAACCGACAGGTAACTCAGACGGTGCCACAATGGAACGTGCACCAATATCAGCAAGTACCAGAATGGCAGCGCCTAACATGGCACTCAGAGGCAACAATAACTTGTGATCTGGGCCTATCAGCATGCGCACTAAATGTGGCACAACTAAGCCGATAAAACCGATAATTCCAGTCGCAGCCACTGCAATGCCCACCCCAACAGCACACAGTACTATCAGCTTTCGTTTAAGTTTATCGACATTTACCCCAAGATGACGTGCCTCGGCTTCACCCAATAATAAGGCGTTTAGGGCATTGGCACTTTGAGTAAACTGCCAGCTGAGCAATGCTAGTGCGACTAAACTAAGAATGACATAATGCCATTGTGCTCCAGCAATAGAGCCCATTTGCCATAAGGTTAAATCCCTTAACGCCATGTCGCTGGCCATGTATGTGAGTAAGCCAATTCCGGCCCCAGCCAATGCGGCAACGGCTACACCAGACAATAATAGCAATACAACAGAAGTACCACTGACACTTGATGCCAATCTATACACCATTAGAGTGGTAAATAAACCTGCACTAAAAGCGCTAAAAGCCACCAAGTATTCGCCGCCTTGTGGGAATAACACTATGCATAATGCCGCGCCTAAAGCTGCCCCAGATGACACCCCAATAATACCCGGATCCGCTAGCGGGTTTCGAAATAATCCCTGCATTACGGCGCCGCACTGAGCTAGTGTAGCGCCTACAGCCAGTGCTAAAAGTGTTCTGGGTAATCTGACATTATTGATAACCAGTTGTTCATGCGGTGCAACAACAGACAATGGTTGCTGCGTAGCCCAATTCATCATGGCACTGAAGCTGGTGGACGGGTTTATAGGTAATGGTCCTATGCTGACAGACAACAGGCTTGTAATCACTAGTGCTGTGATTATACAGGGCCAAAGCCAACGCTGATTTTCCATAATACTTCCTGACGATAAGAGATAATAAAACCGTGTAAAAATAGTTAATGAGCTAGTGTTTTTTTAGGCTAATGAAATCACTGGCAAGCAGTTCTGCAGCTTCAATAGCACTTAGCCCTAGGCCCCCGAGTAAGGCCTGTGGAGGTAAACTTTTGATGTGGTTATTTTCACCTGCTGGTGTGTGATGCAATAAGGGCATTTTTGTCAGTAATGTCTTGGCCGCCGTTTGTGTTTGTTCATTACTGCGATTGGAAATTAAAATCATGTCTGGTTGCATGGCTAAAATACCTTCTTGAGACACACTTTTGTAGCCATCAAACCCCGCAATATTTTGGCCACCAGCAAGCTTAATGATGATATCTGCTGCGGTATTGCTTCCTCCAACGCGAGCCGGTCTATCTTGCTGTAGCAGTAGAAATAACACTTTTGGCACTTTGCCCATTGCTGTTACTTGCTGTTGCTTGGCTTCAAGACGTGCAAATGATTGTTCAATTTGCGCCGCAAGTTTTATTGCTTGGTTGTTGCGGTTAAGGAGTTGTCCCATTTGTTCAATGTTAGCCAATAACTGTGTTTTAGTTTCTGCACTTGGCAGTGTTGTGACGGCAACATTTGCACTTGATAATATCGTTAAGGTTGTTTGCGGCCCCATAGCATCGGAGCCCAATACCAGAGTGGGAGAGAGAGCCAGTATTCCTTCAGCAGAAAGCATTCTGTGATAACCCAATACGGCTACCGATGCCATGGTATTAGGTAGTTGACTGGTAGAGTCTACCCCCACTAACTCGTCCCCAGCATCTAAAGCAAGCACCAGCTCAGTGATTCCTGCACCGGCACTGACGACACGATTATTGGCAGAGACTAAATGGCTGGTGAATAAGCTTGATAACAGCAGACTGGCAGCCAAAGTGGTGGTGAACAAACTGGTTATTGATAACTTATGTTTTAGTTTGGGCATGAGATAACTCCGAATAAATGTGATTCTTAATAATTTGTAGTGAATGCAGAATGTCAGTCGTATTGATTTAAGGCTCCATGACAATTTGGGTTTGGCTGATTTGCTGGCGCTGAAGTAACGCGAGTACTGTCATCAAGGGTTGTATCGGCGCATTTTTGTCTGCGGCGATCACCACAATGCTTTCAGGCTTGCTGCTCATAGTGTGAATAAATGCAGTTTCGAAAGCGTCAAACTGTGTAAATGTTTGTCCATCGATTGCCCAATAAGGTGTTGTTGTTAAAATATTAATAGCGATGTGCTGTTGTTGAGACAATCCGTTTAAAGATGAACCTGCTTGTGACGGTACATCAACGGGTAGCGTGAGGAGTTGTGTGTTAGCTGTGAGCAATAAAAACACTAACACAATAAAAATAATGTCGATAAGCGGCGTTAAATCTAAGCCTAATCCAAGCTGAGAGCTGGACATATTTGACGAAGAAGAGTCAGAGGTACTCGTCATGTGGATCATTCGTTCACCTCGACTTTACAAGAGGAACTGACACGATTTCCTTGTGTTGCTGAAGTGCTTGTTTGTGACAAAGGTGCTGGAGCATCGCCACCAATGTTTAAGGCCTGGTCCAAGCCATCTAACCATAAATTGAGTTGGTTTAATGCATGAGCCATTTTATTGCAACGTTGGTCGGCCCATAGTGTTAACAGGTGGGCCATCGTGATAGCCGGCACCGCAATAATTAATCCTGCTGCAGTGGTGTTCATGGCGAGTCCTAACCCTGTCGCTAACTGCGACGGGGTTACTGGACCGTCTGACAAACCCAGCTGGTTAAACATTTCTATTAACCCCAGAACGGTACCGAGTAATCCTAATAATGGGGTGATAATTCCGATTATTTGCAATACGCGCAAACCTGATTGCAGCTTATCTTTTTGTTTTAAAAGCCAAAGGTTTATAATTTCTTCACGCATTGTTTTATGTTGTTCTGCATGTGTGAGCAGCAATGCGGTTCCTCGCGCAAGCATGCTCTTGCCTTGACTGAGTGAGATTATCAGCTGTTGTCTTTTTACCTGTGTCGCACTTAAGCTTTGTTGACGTAAATCGGTTAACCATGCATCGCGTTTTAACAGCTCACTGACCACTAACGCTAAGCGTTCTAGTACGATTAATAGGCATAGAAACGCACAAATAAATAACGGCCAAGCAAGGTAGCCAAGTTGCTGCGTAAGTTGAACATATAAAGGGTGAGACATGGTGTTCCTTTGCTTATTCAATGGTAAAAATTAGTGGTAAAAGTTAGTCAAAAATTAATTAACTAGAGACGAACGTTGCTCTATTAATTAAGAGCAAATTTAACTGGTATTCTGACGGTGTAGGCATAAGCCTCTGAGGAGCTAGGGGCGGCAAACTGCCACTTTCCGACAGCATCCAATGCCGCTGCATCGAGTAAACTAAACCCTGAGCTGTCTACTAGAGTGAGTGAAAGTTGTTCGCCCATTTGGTTAAACATAACCTCTACCGTCGCTGTACCTTCTAATCCTCGTTTACGAGCTTTTTTAGGATAATAAGGTTGGCTTGGCGGTACTGAAAACGTGGGCTTTAGCAGTTCAACTGTGTGTCTAGTACTTCCTTGTGAGCTTGTTACAGCTTGTGGTTTTCTCATCGCTGATTTGACTTCATTTGAACTAAATTCCACAACCTCTGAATGAGCACTAGCATCATTTACAGCATTATTATCTTGCTGGATGTGTTCAGTCTTGTGCGCAATGTTGTTGATGAGTTTACGCTTTTTTCTATTATCAGCTTGATGACTATCGCTTGTGTTGATAACAGCCGGTTTGGTGACATTAGCGTTAGCAATCAATGGCATTTTGTTCGTTGTGGCACTCGCTGTTGGTTTTGCTTGAATTTGCTTTACTGGATCTCTCTGCTGTTGCTCAAATGATGTTGCCGACATGGACGGGCTGCTTGTCTGCATCATTAGAGATACGGTTACAGCCTGGGGCGAACCCGTGACTATGCCCGACATTAACGGCATTGTTTGCTGGTTATTTTGCGCAGCAAGTACGCCAACTTGAAGAAAAAGGGTTAAACAACCAAAAGCAAAATATCGTTTAGGGGTCATTATCTCAATTCTTATAAACTGCCAATTCGACTAAATTTCATTCAATCAGAGAGATAGCTTTTTATCGCTATGATGACGAATGAAATATTTACATTCTTTACAAACTGATTTTTAACAGTCACTTAAAAGTTATTTTCTGAATATTGGTTATTAAGATACTGCAACATTATGATTGATGCAAATGATAATGATTTTCATTTGATCTATTTTTTGTTCTCAGGTAAAGTTCGGGAAATCGTCAGTCAATGACCTTAAATCTCACTTTATACATCGCCTTTATATTGCGCGATGTTGGTGATCTCATGTTCTTTAGTTTGAGGGTTTTACAATGACCAAAAAGCCACTAGTTGTTGCAATGGCAATGGTTTTTAGCACAGCTGCATATGCGCAACCAACAAAAGCAGTTACTGAGTTTGATGAAGTACTGGTAACGGCTACCCGCATTAGCGAGAAGTCTTCTGATACCAGTCGCAGTGTCACCGTTGTCACCGAAGAAAAGATGCAAGAATCTCAGCCGGCATCTGTAGCTGATGCGTTAAAAAATGAAGCTAACGTGACTGTCACTAATGGGCCGAGAGCGTCTTCTCAAGGAGTCGAAATTCGGGGGTTAAGTGGCCAAAGAGTTTTACAAACCATTGATGGCGCGAGGCAAAATACCAATTCAGGTCATCGTGGTACTTTCTTTATGGATCCTGAATTATTAAGTTCGATTGAAGTGGTTCGCGGTCCAGCAAGTAGTTTATGGGGCAGTGGGGCTATTGGTGGAGTGGTTGCGCAAAACACTAAGTCGGCCCAAGACTTTCTTGAACAAGACGATACTTTTGGCGGCTATGTTAAGCAAGGGTTCGAAACCAATGGCGATAAAATTAAAACCAGTGCCACCGTCTATGGTTTAGCCGATCAAATCGATTGGCTATTAAGTGGTAGTTATCATGACAGTAATAATATCAATATTGGTAATGACCAAGCGCTACAAAACAGTGCTTCAGAGGCTAGCAGTGGCTTAGCTAAGTTGGGTTGGGAGCCTGATGAGGATCAACGCTTACAATTTTCAGCTCGTTTTTCTGACACTGACGAGCTGGTTCCAAGTAATCCGTCGACCAATGTTGGCAGCTCGGTTCCGTTAGTACAACGTAATACTAAAGACAACAATGTCACACTTGATTATCACCTAAATCCCGCTGATAACGCATTGCTTAATCTTAATGCCACATTATATTGGAATCATACCGATTATGATGAAGATCGAATAACCAAGAACCAAATAGACAGTACTCAATTTGAAACGTTAGGCTTTAGTTTGAACAACAGTTCAACGTTTGCAAATACCATGCTGACGTACGGTATTGATGGCTACAAAGACAGTATTAATACTGTGCGTGATGACCGCGGCCAGATAGGGGAAAGACCTGATAATATTGATGGTGAAACCACGGTTTGGGGCGCGTTTACCAAAGCCGATATCGCACTAACCGATACCCTAGCTTTAGACGCCGCAGTGCGTTACGACACTTATCAAAATGACAGTAATACCTTAGATCTGTCTTCAGACGATAACGCCTTTACGCCATCAATTGGTCTCGTATGGAAAACCATGCCTTGGTTAACGTTAAGTGCTCGCTATGAGGCGTTCCGCGCCCCGAGTATTGAAGAAATGTATTCGACAGGTTCACACTACTGTATTCCGTCCATTCCTGGTTTCTTTGCCCAATGGGTTATGCAATACCTTCGAGATAAACCCTGACTTACACGCTGAAAAAGCTCAAAACAAAGAGGTTAAAGCTGATCTACGCTTTACTGATTTAGCCGGTGATGATGAATTAGCGCTGAGTTTGAGTGTATTTAGAAACGATGTGGACGACTTCATCGAACAGTCAGTGTCTAACCCACTTTATGGTATTGCGGGTTTAGAGCAAACCACCTCTTGGAATAATGTTAATGAAGCTAAATTAACTGGTTTTGAATTGACAACTCGTTATCGTTATCAACAAACCCGTGTTTTATTCAATTATGGTCAAACAGAAGGCAAAGACGGCACCACAGATGAATACCTGACAGGTATTCCGGCTAAAAAGTATGGGGTCGATTTATCGCAGGTTATTATGGATGGCGACATGAAGTTAGGCACTCGCTTTACTTATGTGTCCAATCAGGACCAATTACCTGCAGATAATCTTAATCAATATGATTCATACAAATTATGGGATATTTATGCTGCATGGGAACCGGCTATGGGAACTTTTGAAGGCGTTCGTGTCGACTTTGCAATTGAGAATATTGGCGACGAAGAATATCGTCAGGCGTGGCAAACTTTGTATTCACAAGGCCGAAATTTCAAGTTGTCAGCACGTTATGCATTTTAACGGGCGCCAGTTTTCAACGATTCTCTTTATCGTAAATTGATAAATAAAGCAGCGGACCAGAGTGAGTCTCCGCCCGTTTATGTTGCAATAATTCATTGAAAAATTGGAGTTATTCTATGACTGAGTCAATAGACAATATTCAGCGTTATTTAATGAACAACCCTGACGCCATGCCAAGCCAAGTCGCAACGGATCTTAAGGTTACTGAGTGGCAAGTTGTCTCTGCGCTACCCCAAGAGCAAGTCACGTTATTACCTTTGCCTGAAAAGGACTCGTTATTAACATCGCTAGCGGAATGGGGGCCGATGACAACCATCATTGCAGTGTCCGGCAGTGTGTTTGAATTTAAAGGCCCATTTCCTCGGGGAAAATATGCACATGGCTATTACAACCTCATCACCAAGGGGGATGGGTTGCATGGTCATTTAAAGTTAGACCACGTTAGTGCAATTGCATTGGTTAGTAAGCCATTTAGAGGTAACGAAAGTCATTCGATTAACTTCTTTGGAGCTCAAGGTGAAATGATATTTAAAGTGTATCTTGGCCGGGATAAGCAAAGGAGATTGTTAGCCGACCAAGTGGTTAGGTTTAACGCGCTAAAAGCTAGAGTGAGCAGTGCTGCCTAAAGATTGATGTTGTAGGCAAACATATCTAACCAACATAGTACGTAAAGGAGACACTTGATGTCGACAGAAACAGAGCAGCGTTTGCGTGAAAAATTAATACCTGAAATAGAAGCATTTAAAGCCCAACGGACCACGTTGCAATTAGCGACTCAAGATGCTGACGGCATCCCTAATGCAAGTTACGCCCCCTTTGCTTTGGCTGATGACGGTTTCTATATTTTGGTCAGCGAGCTTGCACGACATGGCACTAACTTAAAGGCTTGTTCGAGGCTTTCTGTCATGTTGATAGAAGATGAATCAGAAGCTAAAAGTGTGTTTGCTCGTAAACGATTAACCTTTGATGCGACCGCAGAAAACATAGACCGCAACAGCGCAACGTTCAGTAAAGGAGTTAGCGTGTTATCAGTTCGTTTTGGCGAGATGATTGATAATCTTGCTGGATTAACCGATTTCAATTTATTTAAATTAACCCCACACCATGGCTTATACGTGAAAGGATTCGGTCAAGCATTTAGCTTGTCGGGCTCCGAATTACTTGATGTCAATTGGAAGCGTGATGGTCATCATGGTTCACAAAAAAGCAATCTTGTATCTGTGTAGTTAATTAATATGACCTTAAGCCTCATTTAAATCATGGGGCTTTTTTGTTTGTTGCTAAGACATTCGGGTAACTGTGTGCTGGTCGTTAATCGCTTAATGGCCAGTGGTGCATATCGTGGCCATATGGCGATATCGCTGGCATGACAAACGATAATCAATATTCCCAAAAACGCTGGGCTATCAATAAAGGTGTTGAGTGGGTTGCTCTATAGTCAGACAACTTTTTATTATTACTGCCAATCGTTATAGTGTGACGCAATAGTTGTATTTTAGTCGCAACTATTGATGGTACTATTTATTGTTAAGCTGCTCAGTAAAAACTAGATGGATTACTATGTTAAACGTTACCTCATTCTGATGTATCATTTACCACAGTGCGGCAAAATATATTGTTAATAATTAGTCGTATACGTGTTTAGTGCTTACGAGTGTTGTCTGGATATAGGATTTATGTGATGTGGTTTCAACGAGAGATAACACTTAAGCCTCACCGGCGTGGATATCATTTAATCACCGATGAAGTGATTGCGAAGCTACCACAGCTAAGAGATATCAAGGTTGGCTTATTGCATGTGTTTATTCAGCATACTTCGGCATCACTGGCCATTAACGAAAATGCCGATCCGACAGTGCGTGGTGATATGGAGCGACATTTTAATGTGCTAGTACCAGAAGGTGCGCCATACTTTGAGCATACTTTTGAAGGGGCAGATGATATGCCTGCTCATATCAAGTCGACCTTGATTGGTTCTAGTCAGTCTATTCCAATTACCAACGGACGATTGAACCTAGGTCTCTGGCAAGGGTTATATTTATGCGAGCATCGTGATCATGCTGCGGCGCGCACGATTATTGCGACGCTTCAAGGTGAATGATTAAAAAGGTTAAATTGTAATACTTAGGTAACAAAGCTGTTTGTTTTATATGCATCTTTTGCGGTCAATGGTGACTTTGCTTGTGTAAGTAAATGTAAAGATGTTAAATTCATTCAGATAAGTGAGATGAAATGAATGTAACTTTTAGCTGCGAAATATTGAAATAACATTTCGCAGGTAAATGTTTTATATATAAAAAACGGCCCTAAAATTCAAAAATGAATTACGCATAATAATAGGTGGGTTAACGTGATATCTGTATATTTGGTTGACGACCATGAACTCGTGAGAACGGGGATCCGTCGTATTTTGGAAGATGAACGCGGTATTAAAGTCATCGGTGAAGCGCCAGATGGAGAAACAGCAGTACAGTGGTCTCGACAGAATGAAGCTGATGTCATTTTAATGGACATGAATATGCCAGGTATGGGCGGCTTAGAAGCTACCCGTAAAATTTTACGTTATCAACCTGATGCAAAAATTATCGTGTTAACGGTGCAGACTGAAGACCCATTTCCGACCAAAGTGATGCAGGCGGGAGCTTCTGGTTATTTGACCAAAGGGTCAACATCACCTGAAGTGTTGCGTGCTATTACACAAGTGGCCCGTGGTCAGCGGTATTTATCGCCTGAAATTGCTCAGCAAATGGCGTTGAGCCAATTTAATCACTCTGATGAGAACCCATTTAGCAGTTTGTCTGAACGTGAATTGCAAATCATGATGATGATTACTAATGGCGAGAAGGTGAATGACATTTCTGAAAAATTAAATTTAAGCCCGAAAACCGTCAATAGCTATCGTTATCGGTTATTCGCTAAGCTTGGGATCGGCGGTGACGTTGAGTTAACCCGTTTAGCTATCCGTTACAAAATGCTTGATACAGGTTCATTTTAGTCAGGAATAGTGTATTCCTCGCAACGCATTAAGTAGCTTTAATCATGTCCAGTGGTTTTAACGCCAAATCTTTTTTAAAAAATGTCACCTCAGCACCTGGTGTTTATCGTATGTACGATAAGCGCCAGCAGGTTATTTATGTTGGTAAGGCCAAAGATCTCAAAAAACGCCTGACTTCTTATTTTCGAGCTAACATTGCCAATGTAAAAACTCAAGCATTGGTCTCGCATATCGATCATATTGATGTAACCGTTACGCACAGCGAAACCGATGCGTTATTGCTTGAAAACGATTACATCAAACAGTACATGCCTAAATACAATGTGTTGCTGCGTGATGATAAGTCTTATCCGTATATTTTATTGAGCGGCCATAAGCATCCTCGATTGGCATATCATCGCGGTCCAAAGCGTGAAAAAGGCCATTATTTTGGTCCTTATCCCAATGGCGGCGCAGTGCGTGAAAGTTTGCACTTAATGCAAAAACTGTTTCCTATCCGCCAGTGTGATGATTTGTACTATAAATCGCGTTCTCGTCCTTGCTTACAGTATCAACTGGATCGTTGCAGTGCGCCTTGTGTGGGGATTGTCAGTGATGAGGAATACAGTGAGCAGGTCAAATTAGCCAGTTTATTTTTACGCGGCAAAGACAAGCAAGTGATATCTCAGCTGGTGGCGAAAATGGAAACCGCTGCAATTGAGATGGAATACGAACGAGCGGCTCAGTATCGTGACCAAATTACCGCATTAAGGCGTGTAGCAGAGCAGCAAGAAGTGTCTAATCATAAAGGTGATATGGATGTCATTGGTGTCGATTACGCCTCTGGTATTGCCTGTTTTCATCTATTGTTCATTCGCGACGGTAAAATATTTGGCAGTCGTAGTTATTATCCTTCTGTACCAGCAGAAACTGAAATCGAAGAAGTGCTGTCGTCATTTTTAGGTCAGTTTTATTTAAACGCGGATATCCAGCGCACTATTCCTAAAGAAGTCATTCTCAGCCATCACTTTGATGGTATAAAAGAGTTGGAAGCATCGATAGAGCATGCACTGGATAAAAAGTTTGAGTTAAAAACCCAAGTGCGTGGCGACAGAGCTAATTTCTTACGCTTAGCGATGACCAATGCGAGTAATGCTGTTGCCACCAGGTTGTCGCATAAAAACACGGTTGAGCAACGATTCCAATTGCTTGAAGAGGCACTTGAGCTTAATGAGCCGATTAAGCGAATGGAATGTTTTGATATTAGCCACACTATGGGCGAAAGCACTGTTGCCTCCTGTGTGGTGTTTAATCGTGAAGGGCCACATAAAGCCGATTATCGCCGCTACAACATTACTGGCATCACGGGGGGAGATGATTATGCAGCGATGGAACAAGCAATCAGTCGTCGCTTCGACAAAATTGATAATAATGGCAAAATACCTGACTTAGTCTTTATTGACGGTGGTATTGGTCAATTAAGAGTGGCGCAAACGATTGTCGATGAGAAGTGTGTCAATATCGACCATCCACCGTTACTTATTTGTGTGACCAAAGGTGAGGGCCGTAAAGCAGGGCTTGAAACCTTTATTGTTGGTGGCAGTGAGCAAAGTTTTGATATTGCGAGTGATTCACCAGCATTTCATTTAATGTTGCATATTCGTGATGAGTCCCATCGCTTTGCGATTACCGGACATCGTAATAAACGTCAGAAAACGCGTAACACCTCAACCTTAGAATCTATCGCCGGAGTCGGGCCTAAAAGACGTAAAGCTTTGTTGCAACATTTAGGCGGAATACAAGAGGTGAAGGGCGCTAGCGTGGCAGAATTGACAAAAGTTCCCGGAATTAGCTTAGAAATGGCACAAAACAATTCATGATGCATTGCGAGGGGGCTAAAATTAAGGCAAGATTGGCGCTGCTTCTGACAAATTGGTCTTTTTATGCCGTTTAATTTACCTATTGCACTGACATTATTCCGTATTGCTTTGTTACCTGTATTCATCGCGGTTTTCTATTTACCATATTCATGGGCACCATTTGTTTCGGCATTTATTTTTTGGCTGGCCGCTTTGACCGATTGGTTAGACGGCTATGCTGCTCGTAAACTCGGCCAATTAACCCGATTTGGGGCTTTTTTAGATCCTGTAGCTGACAAAGTGATGGTGTCGACAGCATTAGTGTTGTTGGTTCAGCAAAATGACAATGTGTATTTAACCTTAGCTGCATTATTTATGATTGGCCGCGAAATTGTTATTTCAGCCTTGCGTGAATGGATGGCTGAAATAGGTAAACGCGGTGTTGTTGCGGTGTCTTGGATCGGTAAATACAAAACAGCCACGCAAATGATCGCCATTATTGGATTAATTTGGAAGCCTACACCTTGGTTAACTGATGTGGCTTATGGGTTGTTTTATATTGCAGCTGCGCTGACGTTCTGGTCGATGATGAGTTACATTTCAGCAGCTTGGAAAGATTTAACGGCAGAATAGCGTAATAATAGTTCAATAAGATTATTTAGTGTGCAAACAGTCAAAAATGCATAAATCAATAATTGACACACGAGGTTAATTCGGTAGAATGCCACCCCGTAGACAAGTGGTGAGTCAACAACAAGCCCTAGGGTACGATGTTAACCAACACGATTTATGAATAGTTAGCTCAGTTAGATAGGTTGAAAAACGATACCTTTCTTTTTGATGTAATGAAGCATAAAAATGATTGAATACGCGACATTAGCTCAGTTGGTAGAGCGATACCTTGCCAAGGTATAGGTCATCGGTTCGAACCCGATATGTCGCTCCAATTTCTTATCTTATCCGATGGATTTGAATTTGGTTAAAGATGGCGCGATGGCAGAATGGCTATGCTACGGATTGCAAATCCGTCTATCTCGGTTCGACTCCGGGTCGCGCCTCCACAAAATTGCGTTTAATGGTTACTTTTAGTAGCGGTTAAAACAACACTTTGCCCGAGTGGTGGAATCGGTAGACACAAGGGATTTAAAATCCCTCGCTGAATAAGCGTGCCGGTTCAAGTCCGGCCTCGGGTACCATCATTTACATACGTAAGTATGGTGTAAAAAAGCCTCAACATTAGTTGGGGCTTTTTTACGTCTGCAATTTGGCTTATATATTCAAAGGTAAGAAGACATAAAGTGAAGATAAAATCCCTCACGCTCTGGTTGAACATCAGGCGTGCCGGTTCAAGTCCGGCCTCGGGTACCATTATTTACATACGTAAGTATGGTGTAAAAAAGCCTCAACATTAGTTGGGGCTTTTTTACGTCTGCAATTTGGCTTATATATTCAAAGGTAAGAAGATATAAGCAGAGAAGATAAAATCCCTCGCGCTCTGGTTGAACATCAGGCGTGCCGGTTCAAGTCCGGCCTCGGGTACCATTATAATCTCTAGCAATAGAGAGTGGTGTGTCGAGAACCTAGATACTAGAGCGGACTTCGTCCTACTAGTTCGCTACGCGGCTATAAGCGCGGGTGATTCGGAAAGTAGGTAGGTTGTTTGGTTTCACAATTAGCACAGTGATATTTATGTATGATGTGACCATAGAATGTTAGTTACATGTCATTTTCTTCAACGTCCTCAAGTTCAGAATTGAATCTCACTTTTTACAAGCAAGGTATGTAACACATTTGTGCCCGAAGTTTTTTGGCCTTCGAATGAAGGTTTGGCATTTTTTATGTTTGGTTGAGTCGTGTTTAGCTGAGTGGGTATTGGTTAAATGAGTTTGAAGCTTGTACCTTCATTGTCGTCAATCACTTGCAGTGGGCTCATGTGCAGATACTGCTTCGGGACGCTTTACGCCATCCGTGGCCGCTTAACGAAAACGTCCCTGTTTTCGATACCCTCAGTCGTATCTACACTGGATCATTCTATCTCTTCGATTTAGCTTCATTTGGTACGAATGTTAAGTTAACAGCGAACTTGGTTTTGCCCCAAAGTTGGTTAGGCTATGACCTGCGGCCACCAACGTCGTGGCGCTTCGCCCACACCAGACCAAGAGGAAACCAACGGCTGTTCCCTCTTTTTCTTTTTTAAGAATTGGCCCAGCCGCCCCGCAACATTTTCGCTCTTTACAAAACAACAGCTACGAAAAGGTCGCCATGGGGATTGATCCAGCTTTTTGACCGCACTTGACTTCGGCCTCAAGTTTAGAGTTGAATTTGTCCATTTTCAATTAAGCAGGCAAGCTCATTTATGCCCCCGTTCCTTGTTAGAGAACATCAATTTAAACTTTGCTCGAACTTAGTTATCGCTAATTTATGAAAGCACTATTTTGATATAAATTTATCTACGATTAACATTATAAAATCTTTGCGACAGCATGCTGTTTTTTTACACAGTTATAATTCATTTGTGTTAGAACAACACTGTTGTTTCTCGTTATGTAATTGCGAAAATTCTCGGTTCCACCTAAAAGACAATGCTATCCAATTGAATTAGCTTGTTTTTGTTAATATATCTGCTCTACATAACGAGTTTGTATTATTCTCGACTATCTAAATTCTCGCTTTTGCCTAGACTAAAAGGTGATTGATTTGGGTTATTTATGCTGATAAGTTACTAAAATTATTAATAATTAAAGCAGTATGGATGTTGAGTTTTGGTGAGCTTCTCAGGATGTTTATCGGAATTCTCGCTAATACGCTGTTAGACGCAAAGGGAGGGATTAATGGCCAAACGGGACCCAAACAAGACTGCCCGAAACAAGCGAGTTGCAGAAATCAAATCTCAACGGAGAATCCTGCAGCCACTCGTGTTTGACGAAATGAAGGCAGCTTGTGGAGGAAAGTACACCGCAGAGGCTTCTCTGAACGCGTTTATAGGCAGCAAGACAGATGACTACATAAAACTACACGATGACGTGATTCATACCCCGCTTGAATACAAAAGCAAGTGGCTCTCTGGTCTGAAGCGTTGTCGTTCCAATGCTCTAAAAGCTGGAACGAACCATCGGCATGTTGTGATGTATGATCTTATCATCAGCGACCACCCAAACTTCAAAAAGTACGTTTCCCTATTTCTTGAAAGCTCCTTTTTGAAGCACTATGAGGAGCATTACAAGCAGAAGCCCAAGCTGGACGAAAGCGAATACTGGTTTGGGAACAACGATGATGAGTTTGGGCTTCTTGTTACGCCCCGCTTCGCCGCAGATCAGTGGGAAAACGACAACTCCGAGATTCGCCATTTCAAGAATCCGTATTGGACAATTGCTCATGTGATGGAGACGGGGCTCTGCTACATGGGTGAAGAACGTGTTCGAACGTTCACTACCATCGAAGACTATCTTCAGTTCTTCCGAGACATGGTGCGCCGGACTAAATCGCAGTACCAGTTGGACGTCGCAGATCGATACATTGATTTCGTTAGTACGAGCGATGATCCGCTTTCGGTTCCACTTCTCATACCTGAGCTGAGATACGATCCTCACAAGAAAAAGCACCAGCACCGCCTCGACTACCTGATCGTTAACCCTTGGACCCATGAAAAATACGGGTTCGAATTTTCTCCTTGGTCGGCCCACGGTAAGCTAAAGGGTGCTGGTCGCAAAATGGCGGAATATGACAAGGATGCAAAGGAGAACTTTGAAAAGGAGATGAAGAAGCACAAGCGGTACTGGAGGAAATATGGTGTCTCCTACATCATCTATACAGACGACGATCTTGCCAATATGGATGAGGTTTGGTCGGAAATGAAGGGGCATCTTGAGTCATCGAAGGAACCCGAGCAGTTGGAATTTGCTTTGCTGGGAGAGATTGATGGAGCTGGGTGAGTTTGCGTCTAACAAATCGTTGCAGGTGACGTTTGTCCCGCTGCCCATTTTTGCTGCTACAAAAACGGCCGGCGGATCAAACGCACTTGAACTCGGGCGTTATGTTGCACGATGAAAATTAAACAGATTGCCATTGCCACAATTTTGCATTTTATAACTCTCGTTATTTTCGGGTTTCTGAGTTTAGGTGCAACTATGGGGCTTGGATTTAAAGATGAGTTAACACTCTTCGATGAGATTTATAAGTTTGTTTCATCAAATGGTATGAAAATCCTCTCTGGCTATGCGTGGGTCTTGTTTCAATATTTTAATGATTTACATATTGTACTTCAGTCGTTAGTTCTATTTTTAAACAGTTTAACTCAAGGTGTTTTGTTCCTTTTCCTGTATGGTAAGTGGTCAACTAGAAAAGCAACATAACAAGAAATTCAACAGGACTAAAAACAGCGGGCTGTTCGCTATTTTTAGCCCGTTAATTAGGCGTTATATGGTTATGGAGCAATAAATCCAAATGGCATCTTCAAAAATAAAAGTTACTAAGCTTGGTGTTTTTTTTAGTGTAATTATGATTAGTATTTTGTTTTACGGCTATGCGCAAGCAGTTATTGCTCCGCAATCAGCTTTAGGCTCGTTAACATCCTCAGGGGATGGTTTTGTTTTTTGGTCACTACTGGTTATTAGTTTATTTGTTTTGTTCGATTTTCTAGCAAAGAAATATTCAAAAGTTGTATTTTTTTATTCTGAGTAACCATATAACAAAGCATTCAATCGAACACGCAACAGTTGGCTGCGCTTCGTGCCTCGCACATTATAGCTAACTATTACTTAGCCGCTTAATGTGGCGTTGAACTAAGCCGCTGCGCGGAGCCAAATTGTGACTCAATTGAGTGTATAACCCTCATTGAATCAGCCAAGCTTAAAGATGTATGATAGGAAAATACGATGAAAGGGAATTTCAATGAAACACTTACAAAGCAAGCCATATTACCAGTTCAAAACTGCTCTACAGCCTAGAGCCAGCATCAAAAAAAGCAAATTCCTATAGCCATACAGTATGCCAATTAATATGGACTAGGCATCGGCCAAGTCCAACAAGCGGTTTGTGCCATGCAAACGGCGCAACGCACAAATACTAAAACGTTATGAAGCTAGGATTATCTTGTGAAATATTCTGATATCGGAAGTGCGATGGAAAAAAATATGGGCTCCCATGGCCTGAGAGGAGATAGTTATCTCTATTATGAGTTAGCAAGTTTTTTGCGAAAAACCGAAATCCCAACAGAATCGGAATTTGAAGTGATTATGTATTGCGCTTTCGAGGAGCTATCAGGGGTTAGTATAGATTCTTCTGAATATGTTCATATAAAGAAGTATAGTCATGGAGGGATGTCTTCGGGAATGGTTGCTCCGGAGGTTTGGAAAAATGAAATAATTCCGCATTTGAAAAGTACCATATATAATGGTGCTTGCTAGGTATAAAATGGCGTTTCATAACAAGCAAGTCAACGGGACACAAAGAGCAGGCTGTGCTCGTATAGCCAGTTATTTTTAGCCCGTTAATATGGGCGTTACCCATAGAAATTTTAACCTGAAACTCACGAATTAGAATTAATGTTCTAACTCATTTCTGTGCGTGCGACCTGAAGTCGTATGAAGCGCTGTTCACCGCGATAAGAGTGAACCATCTGTATCACCAGATGACCCTAAGACTCTGAATAAAGCAGCGAGTCTGACAATGTAACGATATTTGGCTTTATGCCGAATGGGAACAGAATCGTGAGAGGACGTTCTTCCTGATAACCACAAATCGGGTAAGTGCTAGGGTGTCAGTATGATGAACTTAAGTGAATCCATGTAAGGTGCGTTATATGAGAAACAGCGGAAGTGGTTAATACGCTGTGGCCAAAAGGCAACGAGAGTAGGAAAGAAATTGGACAGTATTCTTTCGTGATCAATTAACTCTCCGCACTATAGTGGGCATCTAACCTGACGTTGCGCGACATACGGAACAGGGTAAGCCTGTATTGCTCCCTTTGGGAAAGTGGTCTGTGAAGGCTGCCGATAGTAATGCAGGTAAAGGAGGCTAGAAAAAGCGAATGTCGCATTGTAATGATGCGGATACAGACTTCTATCTGGCGCGAAAGCGAGCTGACTTCTAGCTGGTCTCCCGTTGCAAGATGATTTGAAGAACTTTATTCAAGGAGAAACGCAAATGATGGCTTCAATCGAAGTTAGTGCATCTCCTGACTGCACTCAATGGCAATCCATTAACTGGAAAGTGGTTAAGCAACATGTATTAAAGCTTCAAATGCGCATTGCAAAAGCAACCCGAGAAGGTAAACACGGCAGGGCGAAAGCATTGCAGTGGATATTAACCCACTCTACATCAGCAAAATTGCTTGCTGTTAAAAGAGTTTCTCAAAATAAAGGCAGCAAAACACCTGGAATAGACGGGATCGTTTGGAACAGTGATGCTCGTTGTATAGGTGCGGTCAATCAACTGAGTAGAAAGGGCTACCATGCCCAACCGCTCAGGCGTATCTACATCCCCAAGAAAAACGGCAAACTCAGACCTTTAGGCATTCCTTGCATGATAGATAGAGCGCAGCAAGCGCTTCATCTTCTCGCCTTGGAGCCTATTTCGGAAACGGTGGCCGACCTCAATAGCTATGGCTTTCGACCTAAGCGAAGCGCAGCTGATGCAATTGCACAGTGCTTCAAATGTTTATGTATGAAGCGCTCTAGCCAATGGGTTCTTGAGGGTGACATCAAAGCTTGTTTCGATAAGATAGGTCATCAATGGCTCATCGACAACATTCAATTAGATAAGCGAATGCTGAAACAATGGCTTGGATGTGGTTATGTTGATAAAGGATTGTTCTACAAAACAGCAGAAGGAACGCCGCAAGGCGGGATAATCTCCCCAACGCTGATGTTGCTCACGCTGGCTGGGTTAGAACAATTGGTTAAGTCTATTGCCTGTAAAACAGGGAATAGGGTCAACTTTATCGGATATGCAGACGATTTTGTTATCACAGGTTCTTCGAAGGAAGTGCTCGTTAATGAAATCAAGCCGCAACTAATTGGTTTTCTACAGGAAAGAGGCTTAACACTCTCTGATGAGAAAACGCACATTACTCATATCGATGATGGTTTTGACTTTCTGGGATTCAATCTTAGAAAGTACAAAGGCAAACTGCTCATTAAACCGAGCAAGAGCAACGTTCTATCATTTTTGAGTAATCTACGTGAATTTATTAGAAAACATCCAACAATCCCCGTTAACGATTTAATTAAAATATTGAATCCCGAAACTGAGAGGATGGGCGAACTATTATCGCCACAGTGTTGCAAAGCAAGTTTTCGGTTATGTAGGGCATCAACTTTTCTGGCTGTTATGGCGTTGGGCCGTTAGGCGTCATCCAACTAAAAGTAAGGACTGGGTGAGGCGTAAATACTATATGAATCGCATAGGAGGATGGCAATTCCACGGCTGGCAGAAAATCGCCAACATGGACTGCCATTTTAATCTGGTTCAGATAGCTCAAACGCTGATAAAGAGACATGTGAAAATCAGGAGCGCAGCCATACCTTACGACCCCGAGTACGAAGCTTACTTAAGTAAGCGGAAACGGGCAAAGGAAGGTCGAAACTCTTGGTTCGATCCTGTCTTAGCTGCTATGTAGGGTGCTGGGTAACAGAACACGCCTTAGCGGAGGCTTGAGCCGTATGCAGTGAAAGTTGCACGTACGGTTCTTAGGAGGGCTGCACTTGGTAACATGTGCCGCCTATCCGACATAAATGATTTAGATTCCCTGATTGAAAAAGCCTAAATTCAGCTTTGAACTTGAGGCCGTTGAAGACTTTTTTTATAAAATAATGCGTGAGCTGGCCCGCTAGCTTTCGTGGTACAGGTCGTTCCTTGGCATCCTGCCATCACTACATTTGTGAATCCATTCACATCAGATGTACCATCGGAAGCGATAGCATTTTCACTCTTTACTGCAAGATGAGCCGTGGCAGGCTGCGAAGTCAAAAGCTGGATCGTACCACGTAGCGAAATTATCGCTTTTTAGATAATTTTGATGTGGCGGCTGGGCCAATTCTTTTATAAAGAGTAAAGAGGGAACTGCCGTTGGTTTCCTCTTGGTCTGGTGTGGGCGAAGCGCCACGACGTTAGTGGCCGTAGGCCATGAGTACAAAAGTACAAAAGTACAAAAAACACCGGGATCCCGGCTTGAAAACACTGCCGGGATGACGAAAAGGTCGCTAACAAGCTATAAACATCGAAGTTATTATGAGTCAGTGCTATAACGCCAACAGCTGTGGTAAATATTCGCTGTCTAACGCTGCAATTTCGACTTGTTCGGTGAGCACATCATGCAATATTTGATGACTGGTCAACGGATTAGCGAGTACCACACGAAATACTGTCGTTGGTTGGCGTAAGTATTTTGCCGGTTTAATCCGTGTTCGTGACACAAATGATTTGCCTTGTTCACGTTGATGTTTTTGAATGAATTGAGTTAATCCATCCAGTAGTTCGTTGATTGTTGCAATTAACTCAGTGTCTTGATTCGATATGGCTGTTGTTAATATTGCTTGTACCGATGCGGGGACGTAGCGATAGGTTAGTAAACATAACTCAGGCGCAGTGACTAATTCAAAATCCTTATGTTGCTCAATAATCGTTGCAAAATAACGGGCTTTTTCTAGGCTGTTATTAATGAGTATTTCATAGCCATCGCGACCAATTATCTGCAGGCAAGCGTGCACTAACATCGCCATACCTGGGCGCGAACCTTCCAGCGTTTGACTGCCTAAATCTTTTGAACCCACGCGTAAAATATATTCAGCATGATGCACAATGGCTTTGGCCAGTTCAGGGTCTTTAAATAGCACCATACCGGCGCCCATTGGCACGTACATTTGCTTATGGGCGTCGATAGTGACTGAGTCAGCTAGCTCGATGCCTTTTAGTAAGTGGCGATATTTGTTGGATAATAAACTGGCGCCGCCCCAAGCTGCATCGACATGAAAGTGACAATTTAACTCGCAGGCTAAAGCGGCTAACTCAGTTAATGGATCGACATTACCGGTTTCGGTTGTGCCAGCCACGCCGACAATCGCCATCACTTTGATATTTTGTTGTGCTAGTTTAGCCGCGGTTGCACGCATGGCAGCAACATCGACTTTATGATGTTCATCCGTAGGGATACTAATGATGTTATCTCGGCCAATACCTAATAAATCGGCCGTTTTACCTAATGAGTAATGACCCCGATCAGACACTAATATTGCAAGGTCATCATAACCATAAAATCGTAATGCTTTGGTCATGCCTTCACGAGTAATACCTTTAAATTCGCCGCTAGGTTGCAATAATCGGTTTCGGGCTATCCACAGGGCGGTAATGTTGGCTACCGTGCCACCTGAACAAAATGCGCCTAACGAATGATTTGCGCTGTGCATCCATTGGTCATAAAAGTCGTTTGATTGTTGATAAACCAAGTGGTGCATCATGCCTAATACTTGGCGCTCAAGAGGCGTAAAGGCTTTTGATGTTTCGATTTTAACCAAGTTTTGGTTCAGTCCCACCATCATCTTCGACAGCGGTAACACAAAATAAGGCAATGCTGATGTCATATGACCAATAAAACTCGGTGCAGCGGTATGAACTGAGTGCGCCACTAAATTTTGCATGATTTCGTCGGCATAATCAGAAACGAACTTAGGATCGGTGGGGATCTGATAAGCATTAAAATCGGTTTCTATTTCTGATAGCGGCTTTTCTAGTGCGGCGATGCTGTTACCTAAAAACCCTGCAAGGTCTTGTGACAACTTCTGTTCAATAATGCTCAACGTCGAGGTTGAATCTTCAGGTGCGGTAAAAATACGCAGTAAGCTGTCTTCTGAAGCGTATGCTTGACGGGTGATTTTCGAGGTCATTTTGCTTGCCGTAATGATGAAAACTCCATCCTGTTAGCATTGACTGATGCATTACGATTAACGCTGCACCTTCAGGACGAAATGAGGGTGCTAACTTTACTGTATGGCTGGTTAGGCTTCAAGTATTTATCGTGTTAATGCTGATGGTTAGGGTAGAAAAAATACTGATGACTGCTTATCTGTTGTGGTCAGAATACTCTTGGTGATAATGCAGATGACATTGTGGTTATTGGTCGGCGCATGTGTGACTCGAGCTCAATACCAGGTTATTAATCTAAAATGGATATCAATAGGGGAGCCATACTGCGATAAATGCTGCTTAGCATTGTAAAGTCAGCATAAATATCAATTGATATTTATGCTGACAGGATTACTTTTTCACTAATGATAATGACAACATTGCCGCAATATTACGGGCGGTATTGGTGAGATTCACCTGTGCTTCAGACAACACTTGTTCTAATGGCTGTAGTGCCGGAATAATAGCGAAAATAGCGTGCATGCCTTCGGCTAAAATCGCATCTGCATTTGGGCCTAGGCATCCAGAAATGCCAATCACTGGGATATTGAGCTGTTTAGCGATATGTAATACGCCCATGGGGGTTTTACCAAACACAGTTTGACCGTCAATACGACCTTCACCTGTGATGACTAAATCGGCATTGTGGCAATACTCTGCTAATTTAACACTGTTGGTGACAATATCGACTCCAGGTTTTAAGGAGGCATTTAATATTGTCATCACCCCAAACCCCATACCTCCAGCCGCGCCAGCCCCAGGGTGCAGTTGGCAGTGAGTATCAACAGATTGATAAAGTTGTTGATTAACCGTGTGAGCAAAATGGCCTAGAGCATGATCGAGCTGTTCAATCATCTCGGTTGTGGCCCCTTTTTGTGGACCAAAAATCGCACTGGCACCGCGAGGACCACACAATGGGTTATCGACATCGCAAGCGACCTCAATAACACACTCTTTTATGGCAGGATGGCACGACTGAACATCAATATGATGCAATGCGGCAAGGGCTGCGCCACCAAAAGGCAGTGGCTCATTAGCTATATTGCTCAGTGTTACCCCTAATGCTTGCATCATTCCTGCGCCTGCATCATTGGTGGCACTGCCGCCTAAACCTAAGATAATATGACGGATGCCGCGATTTAACGCATCGGCAATTAATTCACCTGTGCCAAAGCTGGTGGTCAATAACGGATTGCGTTGATTGACGGGCACCAGATGTAGCCCTGATGCCGCAGCCATTTCAATCACTGCAGTTTGCTTACCGTCTTCATCGAGTTGCCCCAACACACCGTAAAAAGCGTCAACAGGTAACCCCAGCGGGCCAGTAACAGTAAGATTAATGATTTGCCCTTGAGTAGCATCAACCATGGCTTGTACTGTACCTTCACCGCCGTCTGCCATCGGCACTTTGCAATATTGTGCATCAGGAAACACCTGTTTAAAGCCATCTTCAATGGCATTAGCCACTTCAAGGGCGCTTAAGCTTTCTTTAAATGAATCTGGAGCAATAACGATTTTCATATAAGACTCTGAATAATAAATTACAGTAAAATTAAGCTCAGTAGATAAACGGTGATCATCGCCGTGATACCTTGAATTAATGTCGCCATAGTTTGCGCGCGGTAAGCTTGTTTGACGCTCATGCGGCTAAACTGAGTCACAACCCAGAAGAAACTGTCGTTGGCATGTGACACTGTCATTGCCCCTGCGCCAATGGCCATAACGGTAAGGACGCGGCCCATTTCTGAGGCTAAGCCTATATCGCCTAACAATGGTGCCACTAAGGCCGATGTGGCGACTAAGGCAACGGTTGATGATCCTTGTGCCGATTTGAGCGCGGCCGCGACGATAAATGGCATAAAAATACCCACACGCCCAATGCCGATAAACTGCTACCCAAAAATGCACCAATTTCAGTGGCTTTTAACACCGCACCGAAGGCTCCACCAGCACCGGTGATCAATAGAATTGGCGCCGAAACCACTAAGCCTTGGCTAATACGTTCACTAAACTCTTTAACTTTTTCAGTCCCTTTAAGTAAAAATAATGATAAAAATAAGCCAATCATTAAGGCGTTTACCGGTTGGCCTAAAAAGACTAATAAATCGAATAAACCTTGTTCACCAAGCGGTTTTGAAGGGAAATTGGCAATAGAACCTAAACAAATGAAGATAATAGGCACAAAAATTGGCGCAAAGGCTTTTAGCGGGCTAGGTAATTCGCCGTATGCCTTTTTCAGATCGTCAAAGTCTGGTAGTTGTGCATTAAGTTCTTCAGCCCCTTCGCCGTCAGGTTGTTCGTTGGCAAAACGGTTGGCCCATAACATACCTGCAAAAGCGGCAATCGCGGCAACAAACACACCGACGGCAATAACTAATCCCAGTTGTGATTCAAGGCCTAAGTTACCTGCAGCTGCAATTGGGCCTGGCGTTGGCGGTACAAAGGTATGAGTAGCATATAACCCAGTTGCTAAGGCGACACTCATGGCAACCTGAGACACTTTCATGCGGTTAGCCATTGATTGCTTTAATGAGTTTAAAATCACAAACCCTGAATCACAAAACACAGGGATAGACACCAAATAGCCAATCATTGACATGGTTAAGGTTGGAAAGCGTTGACCAAACAATTTAATGACAACATCTGCCATGGTTATTGCTGCGCCGCTTTTTTCAAGGATAGTGCCAATAATGGTTCCTAATACAATGACTAGGCCTATATAACCTAAAATTCCACCAAAACCACCTGTGATGGTTTTAGCGATTTCGTTACTGGGTAAGCCATAAGCAAATGCGGTGAGAAACGACGCTAAGATAAGGGTTAAAAAAGGGTGAAGTTTGAATCTGGAGGTGGCGATGACGATGAAGGCGATCACGCCGAGTAAGATCAAGATTAGTCCCATAGAGTACTCGTTATTTATTGTTATTGGAGTGGTTTAGTTATTCATCATAGTAAACCTTTAGTGATAAATTACTTTGTTCATCCGCACTAATAACAATGCTCAAATAGACTATTTTTGTACTAATGCACAACTAAGCGCTGGGCTGGTGGATGAGCTGACCTAAATACAAACTCAGTAATCCATTAAAGCTGTGCAAATCAATATTGGTGATGGTTTGAATTTTATCTAATCGATAACGTAATGTGTTTCTATGGATAAATAGACTGTTAGCACAGGTTTGTATATCACCCATATGTTCAAGATACGCGGCGAGTGTTTTTTGTAATTGTTGGTTTTTATCTACTTCAATCAGTTTCATATAGGGACTTGCCAGTGCGTTACCGCGCCAGTGATGACGTAAGCCGGATAACAGCACCTGTAAGCTGTAATCTTGGTATAAATATTTGCTTTTTTGCGGATGCAGTTTCTTGCCAATGTCCATGGTTTCTTTGGCCGTACGGTAAGAGTAACTGATGCCTAAATCACCACTAAAATAATGGCCTAAGGAAATGTGCAAGCTAAGTTGCATGTTCGCGGGCAAGCGTTTGAGTAATTTATTGATGCGTTGATTTTCAAGTTCAGGATCAAATTGTTTTCCGTCTAAAAAAGCGGGTTTCAAAATAACCAGTTGAGTGAGCGACGTCATGGCAATTAAGTTATCTCGTACCGGATTTTGTAATAAATACAGAACTTGTTTCAATGCCTGGTTGTCTTGCTGATACAAAGGGTTATGACTGTCGAGTTCAATAATCGCCGCCACTCTAGGTACGCTAAAATCGATACCTAATTGCAGCGCCCATTGTTTTAATGAGGGTAAGTCTTGCTCATTTGCATGTATCAATTGAGCAATAAACTCTTCTTTTTGACGGTTTTGCCATTGTAATTGTTCTTGTAGGTTAGCTTGTTCAACAATCATTTCGGCAGTCATTTTAAGCAGCTCACCATAGTGGCTCAATGTGTCTGGTTCACCCGTGATGCCAATCACACCAACAACTTGACCTTGATAATGTAATGGCAAATTAAGCCCGGGCTTCACCCCTTGTAAATTTGAAGCGATGGTTTGATTGATTTCAACATTGCGATTTTGGCTAATAGCCAATAATGCGCCCTCATGTATGGTGCCAATTCGCTCGACTTCGCCTGAACCTAGTATGACGGCTTGCGCATTCATGACATTGATATTATGGCCAATAATTTTCATGGTCCGGTTGACAATTTTAGCGGCAATTTGGGTATCAATCTGAAACATGAATTTCTCTGAGTCATCAATATCGGTATTGAATGATACCTGATGTTGCTTAAGTAGTGGGAGTTGGTTGATGTGAATATGGACTTGATGAGTAAAAAGTCCGTTACTGTTAATCCTAAATAATACGCCTATAAAGCACCTGAACATAACCGATAAGATAATAAAGATTAGCAGTGCTAATTTTGACGGGGGAGGCGAGACATAAAACAATTAATAATAAAATGGGGGGCAAAATCCTTTTGCCCAATTTTCAATCACAAGCAATTCACTTTGTTAATATAATGTTAAATATGTATGGATTGCAAGTTTTTTATACAGTGAAGCTTTAAAATTAATCGATGAGCTTAAGCGCTAGGCGAGAAAGCTATTTACGCGATAGCTAATGTCAAACCGACAGATAGCAAAACGCCAACCTAAAGAGGTTGGCGTTTTCTGTAATATGACTGACTTTGTCACATCATTATTATTTTACTTACAGTTTATAACTGACGTTGAGCATAATCATGTGTGCTGTGTAGTCATGCTGTAAATTGCCGAAACTCATCACATTCCAAATGGTATCGGGTTCGATATCATTGGCGTCGTCATTATCAAGATACTTTTCCATTTTGTAGTCTATTCGCAAGGCTACTTTTTCGGTTGCTTGATACTGTGCATAAACATTAATGTTATGTACTTTGGCAAAATAGTCGCCGTAATCACCACTAATACCTTGTCTGACTTGGGTCGTGCTGTCTGAGTCTGAGTAAGTATAATCTACGCCTAAGCGTAAACGACTGTCCATTAAGTTGTTATAACTTAGGCCAGCACCAACCACATCAACAGTATCTTCTATATCGGCTTGCCAAGTTGCAATATTCAAATTAGCACTGCCAGATTGAGCGGATGTTATGATTTGATGGTTATAAAATGTGCTCGCATTGATATCGTCATTAATCATGTAGTTAATATTGATATCGTAGTTAGTGTCTTTTGACTCAGTCAAGCCTATCTGGGTGTTGGTATAGTCATCAAGAGAATAACGAACTCCAAAATCGACATTCAAATTATCCATAGGACTATGATTAACGCGGGCCTCAATTTGAGTGCGGTCGCGATCAGCTAAGTAGTAGCGGCGCAATAATGGATTTTGCTCCGCTGATGATGACTCTGATGCTTTATATTCAGAACCATCTCTTTTGCTGAAACTGCCTTTAAGCCACATGTCCCACATATCAAAATTATTAAGGCGTAAACGAGCCCAAACGTTATTGTCGTCAGTGGTTTCTCGACCTTGATTACTGCGCTCATCGCGCCTGAAATCATAACCAGCATCGAGTTTGATACCATGGCTGATACGGTAGTCAGTTGATAATTTAGCTCTATGAGTGGTGAGATCGTATGGGGTGTTATCCCTTACTTTGCCGGTAACATCGCTAATGCTAATTTGGGTCCATTGTTCAATTTGGGTATTATTTTCACGGTCGTTATAATCATAGCTACCAGTGAGGCGCCATGCACGACTGAGTTTAGTTACCGCTTTAAGTGTCATGCCAGTAATATCGACTTTGGCATCAATACTGTCTGCAGGTAATGAGTAGCTATACCCTAATTGGGTCAATTGCTGATCTTGCGTCATTTGGCCTAAGAGTAAACGACCACTTAGACTGGTAATAGAATCGTTATATTGACCTAACAACGAAATGGTATGAGCTTCGTTATCGGGGTCTAATGCAATGTAACCTCTATTTTGTGCGCCAAAGGTTGGATTAAAAGCACTGTCAAAGCCGAGTTGCTGGTTATTATTACTAAACACTGAACCATTGTAGTTAATACTAGTAAACCAGTTGTCACCGCGGAGTTTAATCCCAGCGTTTAAAATGTCTGTAGTGTAATCAACAGGCTCTGGCAACATCATCGATTGAGTGAAGAAACTGCCTGAGGTGATCTTAGTGCCCGTTTTTTCTTCGCGCTGAAAATTAACATAAGTGGTGAACATTGATTCAGTTTGATATTCAAACCCAAGTCCAGCACGTTCACGTTTAAGCGACAATTCAAATGGGTTTAAACAGCTATACAACATTGGCATGTCTGAACTTGCACCTGCGGTAATCCAGTTACTGGCTAAAGTTAGGTTATCGCTACCGATATTTTGGTAAGGGCTTAATGCATTGTTACTTTGATAGGTCGCAATGGATCGATAGCCAAGGTTAATTCGATACAACCCTAGTTTACCAACATCAATTTCCATGCGGCCGTTGTCCATACCTAAGTTATTGGCTGCCACGTTTGCTTGATAGCCCTCACTCCCGCGATAGCGAATATCAGCATCTACTTTGCCTGCAGTTTGATTGCTGCTATGAAATGCATTCGCGGATTGAACATCATCTTCACTGTTGTAACCAATACCCACACCAACAGTGCCAGTGGTACCGGTTGCGATAACACAGCCTTTACATTTCCAAGCATCATATTTGATGTTGTCAGTTTTAGCGTTTGCTAGGCCATACCCATCAGCCATAAGACTAAAGCTGGTGCTAGTGAGTAACGCTAAGGTAATGAGGTTTAATTTAGTATTCATAATATTATCTCCTTAGCGCTGCAGTAATTTACCAGAAGGATGGTTTGAACCATGTATCTGAGTATGACAATTTAAGCAGCTGCGACCACCCGTAAAGGTATTGCCATTGACAGTTGAACCCATATCCGTGTTACCGAGATAAGCGTTGCTGGTATGGTTGTCACTTGCATGACATTGCTGGCATAACTGTGGCGCGCGAGTTTTAAGCATAGCGTCGTTGACCGAACCGTGTGGGTTGTGGCAATTGACGCAATTTTCGGTAACGGGTGCATGTTCCCAAAGCTTTGGTCCCCGTTTTTCTGCATGGCATGAGTAACAGGTTTCATTAACCGTTGGTTGAACCAGATCTGAGTCACTCAAACTGCCATGTGGATTATGGCAATCACTACAGGTCATTTGGTTCCATTTCATAGGATGACTTGAGCGCTTGTTCATATCGGCTTTTTGTTTGGTATGGCAGCTGGTACACACTTCCATTTCAGTTTGCTTTGATAATACAGGGTCGTGAGCGGCATGCACGCTGTGACAAGATGCACAAGCTACATCAGCATTGGCATGATGGCTGCTGTCCCATGCCACCCGCTTATCATCTTGGTGACAGCTCATACACACACTATTTTGCTTATCTGCAGCGAGTGTAGAGGTAGGGCCAAAGGTGATCATGGGTTCTTTACCACCACGATTATGTGAACCTAGTGGGCCGTGACACGCTTCGCACTGCAAGCCTGCCATTGGGCTTTTTGAAGAGTCGATAGCGCCATGAACGCCTTTAAATAAGTCCATCACTTTTTCAGACTTTTTATGGCACATCAGGCATGAGTCGGCGCCTTTAGGCGAGTATTTGCCTTCGGCGAATTTTTTATCTAACGTGGCTTCAACTTCTGCCGGCGTCATGCTGGCATCCCACTTTGCCGCCTGTACGTGAGTCGACACAAAAACAGTCGAAGCTGTTAGACACAGTAGAGCGAAAAATAAGGTATTGATTGAGTTTGTGGTCTTCATAAGTAGACTTCCTAATTTGTCCATTTTGATGATCAACATTTGATGAAGTAAGTCATAGCATGAGAGAGAAGCTATGCTTCTCTCTCAATGAACAAATTAAAATTTCACTTGTGTGTGATTTTCAATGGTAGGTGCATGGCAGAATAAACAGGTTTCTAACTGCGCAGCATCATTGGCTTCTTGATAGCTACCATTCACAATTGCGCCCTGACTTTCAGCATGTTGTTTAATCGTGTCAAAACCATGACAAGAAGCACATGTCGCTGTGATAGGCGTGGTATACAGGCCAGCAGAAGTGGCGAGTGCACCTTTAACTTTGAATGCATCAAGATTAAAGTCGTTATGACACTGAGTACAGTCTTTGATAATGCCTTGTTCACCATGAACACTGTGAAGTTTCATTTCAATCGCGCCTTGATTAGCGCCAGATGCATAAGTGCCATCGGGAGTATGACAAGCCACACAACCGTCTAGACCTACGGTAAGTTCGCCATTAAGCTCACGGCCTAATTGTTCTGACATGACAAAACCAGCATGGTGACCTTTGTGGAGCTCAAACGTGTCGCCATGACAATTATCACATGAATCAAAATTGACCGAGTCAGTGTGACGATAGCTAGGGGCATTACCAGAGAAAGTGCCAACGGTAAGTTCAGCTTTCATGCTGGTGGTTGCTACGCCGTCTGCACAATCAATGGCTTGGATACCATCGTTACACATTTCAAGACCGATAAAGCTAAAGGCTGTATCTGTGTCGCCGGCACCAAACGGTAATGATGGAATGGTATATACCAAGTTACCTGATTCAATGACCACATCCGCTTGTAATAGACCCGCTTTGATAAAGTCTTTGCTGATCTTAGCTAAACCACTGCCTGGGCTAGGGTTATATCCCATAATCGGGAAGTTAGGACCAACGTTAGTTAGCGTTTCAACACGTTGAATTTTGCTGACTAAGCTTGCAGCATCAATGGCTACGCCTTTAGCATCTAAAATCGTTACCGATAGCGTTGCTGATTTGTCTTCAGGGCTAGATTTATTCGCAGTCAATGTGGCGGTCATGCCATATGAGTCGATAAATGCTTTTTTCTGAGTATATGAAGTGGTGTGTATTTCTTCTGTCCAGCTGGCATTATGGCATGCAATACAATTTGAATTGTCCACTTGTTGTGGATGGCCTTGACCTGTTTTAAAGTCAATATTGGTATGGCAGCTTGAACAGGTTTCCATGGTTGGAATTCGAGACCAGTTGTTCGATTCGCTTAGTTGTTCTGAATCGACATGACAAGTGGTGCAATTGTCTTGGACTATCGCATATGCAGCTTCTGCACTCTTGTCTAAGTTGCGGCCATACATTTTGGCATTGTTATGAACATTATGGATCAAGTGGCTAAATTCAACTTGAACCTTGTCTTTTTCAATGGCCATTTCGTTGGTATGGCAAGATGTACAGGTTTCTAAGTCAGTGTAGCTATGATAAATGCTTTCACCCTTTGCATGGCAGGTATTACAAGTGGCTCCGCTTACTATGTTTTTGGTGTATTTAGCTTGAAACCCTTCGCCATCAAAATCTTCGGTGATTTCGGTACGCGGAACACTGGTAACCCCGTCTTGCAAAGTAGAAGCACTTGCTATGACGTTGTAACGTTGTGTCAGCTCTGGATTAAAACCTTCAACATTGACGGTAAAACTGTAATTTCCGTTACCGTGGTCGGTAAAGGTTTTTTCGGATCCAATAAATTGCCATTGCGCTGAATTACCCGGTCCGCTAGCGCCAACTGGAATCAATTGAACCACTTTTTTCACTTCCAAGTCTTTAAGGCCTGCAATCGGAAGGTCTTTTTCATTGGTTGCAAAAACTTCAATAGTCGGTTTGTTGTCTTGATAAGTGACTTTGGTGATATCTAAGTTTAGTGTTTTGATCGCTTCAGCAGGCTCGCCGCCAGGGTTGCCAGGATTGCCAGGTTCACCATCATCGCCTCCGCCACACCCTACTAGTGTCATTGAAGCTGACATAGCAAGTAACAATGCCATTTTTGTGTATTTTGTATTCATCATATTTTTCCCTGCAAAGGTCATCCATCTAACTTACTGGCAGTATCTTCTGCAATTATCTTTTTCAGTTAAGTTGATGTTGGAATTAATTTTCCCAACACTAAGATTACTTTACAAACGGCAACTCGTCTGTAAAGCGAACGTAATTGTGTGATGGCGATCTGCCTATTAATTAAGGGGTACATAAAATACAGGGGTTGTAGGGGAATGATTGTTCTCGCTAGAAAAAAGACCTTAGCAATATGCTAAGGTCTTTGATGGGTAAAACAATTTAAGTATTTATATATTAAGCTTAGAAACCATGGGTTTTAGTGACTCGTTCAACCGTATGACAGGTTGAACATATTTCAGATGCACGAGTATGAACATCGTCTTCACTCATACCATCAACAATACCGCCATTGGACTCAATATGAGACACAGTGGCATCGGTACGATACTTTTGATGACAGCTTAAACATGCTCCAGTATCTGATGACATCCACACATCTGCACCCGTTTCTATGTCGCCATAACGCCATACTCTGTCAGCGGCTCTACCAAGTTGTATCCCATCAGCCGTGTGGCAGGTTTTACAGTCGGTTTTTAACACAGTGCCAGATTCTACACCGGCATGCTTGAGGTAATGCCCTTCAGCACTGTGAGCTTTAAAGGCAAAGCTGGTTGATTTTTTGCCACCAGGATAAGTGTTGTCAGTCTTAAGAGTCTTATCTGCGGTATGACATGTTTGGCAATTTACACCATTATCATAGTGATACACTTCTTGGTTGTGACAACCTTGGCAGCTTTGGGTATTGATAATATTTCTACGTACGGCAGCGGTTTGGCTATCGTCTATTACACTTGCAGCCATAACAAAATGATAAGGCTCACTTTTGATTTCCACTGTTTGGATATCATCAGAACTGCAAGCCGTGAGTTTAACTTCCGGTCTACCGTAGCCACCATGATTAAAGCAGGCTGTGACTGCTGACCATAGTTCAAATGTTTTACCCACATAATCTGTTGGTAAGGTGACCTTATCCCAAACTAACGTCCAGCTATTATCTGTGTTGGCAGTACCTTCACTTAATTTAATACGACGATTGCTGTAACTGGCATCTTGATACGTAGGGTAGTTTTTGTCACTGTCCCATGCCATGACAATACGACTACCATCATCAATATACTCAGCGGGTAATATCTGACCACTGGCATCAGTAAAGCTTACATTAGTACTGAACTTGTTATCAGCTGTCACGGTAACATCGCTAAAGACTACTTTCATGGTTTGGGTTTCATTATAGGCTTTCATGATATCGCCATGAGCTTCTTTTGCACTGCGACCATAGCCTTCTTCCACATGGCAAGAAGTACAATTTGTACCGACACCAACATGTTGTTGAGACGCCAACTCTGTATGGCATGCAATACAAGCGGTATCACTTTTATTGGCATTAAACAGCGCGGCATCTTTGGGAGCATTAGTCCCTTCAACATGACATGCACTACAATCTGCAGCAGGCTTTTGTGGGTACATAACCTTACCGTAATCGTGCAATCCGCCGCCATAACCAATGACTTTGTAAGGGGCAGCTACTTCGCCGTCTGCGGTACTGGTGACGCGATCTTGACCTTTATGAATCGCATGGATCATATAGGTAAAATCAACACTGTTGCCGGTTTCAGGATCGCCTGATGTTGCGGTATGACAAGAAGCACAGTTTTCAAGATCGATTCGACGACCACCGTGTAATGCTAAGCTTTCCGGTTGATGACAGGTATAACAAGCCGTTATCGATACTACATCCCGTGACGCAATACCTTCGGTTAAGCCGGTTGAAGGTTGGAAATCATAATGGGCATTTGCAGTGATTAGTGGCTGCTTTAATTCTAAGGTAATACGCTGAGTGTCATCAGCTTGGTAAGTAATACTTATTGGGTCTGTTACTTGAGCAATATTAGTTTGAAAAGTGTATGAGTATGAACCATCGAGATTATCCACTAAGCAGTCAACACACTTTGATGCAGCTTCAACCTCAGCTTGATATTGTGCTGAAGGAGATATGTTGGTTTCACCATCAGCTATCCAGCTAGCATTAGGTTGTTTGGCCGAGTTGATATAAGACTGCCATTGATAACCACGGTCTACTTCAACTTTAGCCCCCTCAGTACCAACCATTTCGGTCACTGGGGTTAATTGGGCAATACCAAAACGGAGATCATGATCTTTTGTTAGTCCCAATACCGCAACGCCATTGGCATTTTTAAGGTTAAAGGCAACACTGACTTTCCCATCGACGATGCTTGCGTCAGTAAAAGTTGCTTTTAAGGTCGATGTTGCATCAATATTGACACCAATAATGCCGTCAGGTCCGTCCTCGCCATTAGTTCCATCGCTGCCTCCACACCCTGTAAGCGCAAAAGCAATAAGCCCTGCACTCAATACCGCCTTTGTAGCGGGACTAACTGTTATTGTCTTCATCATGTATTCCCTGCATTTTTTGTTATCTCGCATTCACTGTTGGTTAAACGTATGCGGATTTTATTCAATTCTTATGTTAGCTAACCTTGGCGACTTACTCATTGAATTAAGTCTAGAGTTGTGACTAAGATCTGACTATTCCTTTGTGGGTAACAATACTTGATGAAGATTGGCCTATGTTGATAGGAGATATCGCATTAGCTTAAGACGTGAGTACAGGTATTAATGGATCCATTAAGCAGTAATATGGTTCTTGTTTAATCTCGTCGATGAAGTTAAGGCCTATGCAATTACTCTTTGTCGATATCTTCTGCTTAAATGGACGGCCAGCTGCTGAGATATGCTGCGTAAATGAGTCTTGTTTGCTAATGAATGGGGGAGTTTGATATAGATGATCTAAAAATGGATAAATTTTTGTCGGTTAACCCTGCAGTTATTACATGTTGAATTTCGCGTTAAGGTTAAGTATTGCGCAGTTAGGTAAGTGATTGAGAACTTATTAAGATAAAGGCTTGATCAAGGCAATAGGTTAGGGGATAATCGCCCCGTTCTGACACATAAACGTTATATTTCATGTTTCAGAAGTCAATGGTGACCCTAGGGTCCCCCCGCAATGATAACTTGTGAACTCGGCCAGGCCTGGAAGGGAGCAACCGCAGCAAGTGACTCGTGTGCCGGGGTGTGGCTCTAGGGGAACCTCCAATATTCCCCCCAATAACTTACTCAACAGCATCAATCAATACGCTTAATAAATACCTTAATCTAGCGACTATTGAATAATAAACACCTATTGGTCTATTTCAACCCATACCTAAAGCACCGACTTAACTTGTTAGTTGCCAGTTAAACATGGTTTCGCCACACCTTACTGCTCGCCAGCAAGTTCAGCTTCTTCTTGTAAGCGTTTTTGCAAATTCATTTTTAGAAATTTTCTTGAACGTTCCAGTGCTTCACTTATCTCAGTTTTCATCTGTTTGAGTTCTTGATAATTTTCAAAAAAATAGGTGTCGACTAAATGACGAATGTACCTAACCGGTAACTGATTCAATGTGACGCAACATAAATCGGCTAAGTATTCTTCTGGCAACTCGTCCATTAAGCCTTCATCTCTCAGCATTTCCATTAATAGAACTTCATAATAGTTTCGGATCTCTAATTGCATTATTACGCTCCATTGAGACGGTTCGATTTATCGACATTCACTTCGATGTCGAGAGTATTTTTTTACTCTGCTACAGCCATAATTGATTTGCTGCAATTAACAATTGGCTATGTCTGAGTGTTAATTCATCTTCATTACGACTATAGCCTCCACCTATAACCGCTGCAAGTGGGATGTTGTGCATTTTTGCGATCGATATGACTTGTTTATCTCTATCGAGAATACCTTGAGTCGAAATAGCAAAGTAGCCAAGGTCATCATGCTGATGAATATCGACTCCAGCATCATAAATGATCAGGTCAGGCTGATGCAGACGAATGAGGTATGGCAATATTTGTCTTATGTGGTCAAGATAATCACTATCAGTACAGCCTTTATCGAGATCGATGTCGTGATCAGATTGCTGTTTTCTAGATGGAAAATTTTGTGCGCAGTGTATTGAACAACTAATGATGTCCGAGTGACCTTGAGTCAATGTGGCGGTGCCATCACCTTGATGCACGTCGCAATCAAAAATAAGTACTTTATCTGCTTTTTTAGCATCAATGGCCGATCTGGCCGCGATAACTAAGTCATTAAAGATGCAAAAACCACTGCCAAAATCGTAATGTGCATGGTGATAGCCACCAGTTAAATGAACCGCTATACCATGCTCAAGCGCTAGCTCAGCACACAAACGAGTTCCATTTACGGCGTGTAAAGTTCGCCTGACTAACTCATTGCTCCATGGGAAGCCGATACGTCTCTGGGCTTTGTGATCTAAGGTGCCATTAATAAATTGTTCTACGTACAGAGGACAATGAATGCCATACAGTATTTCTTTATCAATTGGCGAAGGAGTTTGGCGATACTGCTCAAATAACAATTGATGCTTGAGTGCATGCTGGTACAAATTATGATATTTGCTGGTTGGAAAACGATGGGTGCTAGGCAACGCCAGCTGTGAATAGCTGGCGTGATATACAAAGGGAATATACTTCAAGACTAGAGTTGCTTGATGGCCCAGCCCATAAACTCTTTACGGGTTTTATCGTCTGCCTGTAACCACCAATACTGGAGCATTTGTTCTGCTTGGGCTGGGGTGGTTTTTTGAGCCGCTGCTGCAGGCACTGTTGCGATAACTGGTGCACTGATTGTTGTAGCCGATGCAACATCTGATTGTACTGCTACTGTTTGTGTTGGTTGAATACCGCTACCCGTTGCCGAAGCCGATAGGGTTTCAATATCATTTTGGTTTTTTTTGTTAAATAGGCTGGTAATAAATGAGTCTTCAGTAAAATTAGTTTGTTCAACGCTGTAAGTTACAGCCATATTATCTTGACGCTTAATGTTGATTTGTGGTTTTTTTGCAAATGCTTTTGGATTCTTAATCACGTCACCTTGAGCGGGTTGCAATAAGTACTGATGATCGCCATCCACCGTTAAGGTAACAATTAACGGGGTCGATTTTATAAACGTTTGACTATCGCTAAAGGAATCATCGACCACATCATGATAACGAATCGCAATCTTATGGGTGCCATTGGTTAAGGCTAAATCCGATTGGTGATTGAACATGCTCGTTTCAACTTCTGTACCATCAAGTGCAAGGTACTCAAAAGACATTGGGATGGTTAAATTAGCAGCTAATACCGATGATGATGTTAAACATGCCAAAAGCGCACTTGTTGTAAATAAAGATTTCATTGTTTCTCCTTAACGTGGGTAACTTTGGCGAGGTCTTTCAAAAAGTTGAATACGCTCTTCAATATAACTGGTTGCTTGTTTGCATTTCCCTAAGCGACGATGCATTGAAAGGATATCATTTTGCAATTTTATTTTGTCATTACTATGACAGAATTCAAGCGTTGCTTCCATTTGTTGTATTTTTTGCTCTATTTTTTTCGCCCAATTTAAATGTTTATTGAGTTCGGCATAGAGTTGATGGCTATTTTGCATCACATTACTGGCTATCCAGCCAAAGCCACTGTCTTGAATAGCTTGTTGTTGTTTTTTGGCATATCGAGCCCGATTACTGGCTTTGCGCTGTTGTTCGGATTTAAGATTGATATCTGTGGTGAGCAATGCTCTGCGCAAGGCACTAAATCTGTCTTGAATACGATTACAACTGAGTTGAATAACATTACCACCCAACTTAAGAAATAGTTGTTTTTCAAGTTGTTTAATGTCTTGGCGCAACTGGATGATGCAAGGGCTTAATTGAGCGCCTTGTTGAGCAAACAGTTGACTGTTAAAACGTTCAATGTCGATTAATGATTGCCGTTGTGACGGTGCTAAATTTTGGTCGTGGATTAACGCATCTTGCTCAAGTTGTGCAAGCTGCTGTTTTAACATTGAGACCAATTGTTGGGTGTTCATGCCCAGGCACTCCACGTAAGATGGACCGCTATCGACAATACCATAATAATAAATATTGGTTTAATAAAAGGTATTCCAAATCGAATCGCACTTCTTGCGCCGATAAACGAACCTGCCATCATGCATACCCCCATCCATAAGCCCAGCATCCATTGCACTTGACCCATCGATGCAAAAATGATCAATGCTGTGATGTTACTCACGGCTGTCATGACTCGTGCTAATCCACAACTCTGTAGAAGAGGCAGCTTATACAGCGAAATAGACGATACCGTCCAAAAAGCACCAATACCTGGGCCGGCAAAACCATCATAGCCACCTAAAATAAATCCTTGGCTAATTTGTTTGTACTTAGATGAGCTAAATTTTGGCGCGGGTATATTTTCTTGGCCCATCGCTTTGGGGCTAAATAAAGTATATATCGCGATACTAATAATGAGCAGTGGCAATATTTTATCTAACCATTGTGGGTCAATCAAAAACACTAGGCCACAACCCGCTATCGATCCAATAAGGGTAGCAAAAAAGCACGTTTTCCATAATGCGGGGGTAAATAATTGTTTTTTGTAGAAGGTGTAACTTGAGGTAAAGGAGCCAAAACAAGCTGCCAGCTTATTAGTTCCTAATGCTAGATGAGGCGGAATACCTACAGTCAGTAATGCAGGAATAGAAAGCAGTCCACCACCACCAACAATAGCATCAATAAAACCAGCAATAATACCGATGACCGCTAATACAGCCCAGTGGCTAGGGTCTAATAATAAATCCAACTCAATACCTATTCAATGACACGTCTAAAAGGAGGAAGGGCATCAATTAATGATTTGCCATAACGTTTAGTGACTAAACGACGATCTAAAATGGTCACTCGACCATAATCTTGTTCTTTGCGTAGCAGTCGGCCACAACTTTGGACTAATTTACGTGAAGCATCAGGAATTGTCAGCTGTAAAAATGGATTACCGCCTTTTACTTTTAAGTATTCCGCGTGAGCTTGTTCAACCGGTGATGTCGGCACTGCAAATGGCAACTTTGTAATGATGAGATTTGTTAAATAATCACCGGGTAAATCAAGACCTTCAGAAAAACTGCCCGTGCCGAAAATAATACTCGGTAAGCCGTCATCACAGCGCTTTTTATGTTGTTCTAATATTTGTTGACGTGGAATAGCGCCTTGCACAAAAAGTTGCTCTTTAGAAATTTTTCCTTCAACTAATTCAACCACTTTGTCCATTTGCCAGTAGGAAGCAAACAGCACTAAGGTGGCCATTTCACCATCGATTAATGTCACAATATGCTGTGCCAGTTCTGCAGTGTAATTATCGTCGGTAGGTTCATTAACCATTTGAGGAATAAATAAGGTGGCATTATTTTCATAATCAAAAGGAGACAGTAAAGCTAAAAAACGACTGCCATCGTTGATTGATAATCCAATTTGGTGAGCAAAATGGTTAAAGCTATTTAATGCCCGCAGTGTGGCACTGCACAATACGACTCCAGCGGCTTTTTGCCACAGCATGGACTCAAGCATAAAGCCGACTTCTATAGGCGATGAACAAAATAGATAATCTTGCTGTTTGCCTGTTATTAATTCAGCCCAACGTGCCATTGGTGCGCCTTTTTTGCTGTCCTCTTTGGCCATCATTTTCCATAACTTATGTAAGTTATCTAGTCTTTGTAAGATGAAGCCTGTTTCAGACAGCAAACCTTCAGATTGATGCTTAGGGACTTCTCCATCCTTGATGGCTTCATTTAACACAGAAACGACTTTATTAAACTGCTTTACTGCAGAACCCGATGCCGTGGCCAGGTTTTCTGCCTGTATTAATAATGATGGCGGTAATTTGCCATGTTCAAACCGAAGCCGAGATTCAGGATTGGCAAATAGCTGCGGCTGAGTATCACAATAATGAGCCACTTGGGTGAGTAAATTAGTTAAATCTGTGGTGTGATCAAGCATCGCTTGCACTGGGGCAATAATATGGGTGGTTTTGAGCTGATTTTGCAACTTAGAACAGGTCTTTGAGGCCTTTTCTAACCAATCACATGCTCCTCGCAATGTGGCTTGAGCACTGGAAAAGTCTCTTGCGACAATGGGGAGATGGTGAGCTTCGTCGATGACATAAAACATGTCTTCCGGTTCAGGTAAAATGACGCCACCACCAAGCTCTAAATCGGCAAATAACAGGCTGTGGTTAACAATTAACACATCCCATGTGTCGACGTCTTCACGGGCTTTATGAAATGGACAATTATGGTGCGCCGATACTTGACGGTGGCAACTGTGTTTGTCACAACAAATTTGTTGCCATAAAAAATCAGGGATAGGGTGCTTTAAAGTATCGATTTCACCATTCCAACGTTTTTGGTGGAAATCTTGATGAAGCTTTTGTAATTCATTAATTTGACTTTGATCGGGCTTAGTTTGCCACATAGCAATTTGCGAGCTGTCTTGTGCGCCGATCATAGCTTCAAGCTTGGCTAAACAGACATAGCGTTGACGGCCTTTTACCAGACCAAATTTAAAATCAATACCGGATTGCTGTAAAAAATATGGCAAGTCTTTATGCAGTAATTGTTCTTGAAGTGCTACGGTTGCAGTGGCAATGCAGACTTTCTTTTTCGTGGCAACGGCTAAAGGAATAGCGCCTAAAATGTAGGACAAGGATTTACCAATACCCGTACCCGCTTCAACCACAATAATCCGACGGTCTTTGTCATATTCACCTGCTAACGTTTTAGATATTTCCGCTACCATATAGTTTTGCTCGCGACGCGAGCGAAATTGCGGCATTGATGTGGCAATTTCTTTATAAATGGTACGAATTTGACTTTTTATCTTATCCGGTAGCATAGGAAGTATGATTTCTACATAGACTGAATTATGCTGTACATAATAACAGTGAATTAGCATGCCACGAAGTAATAAATCAAATTGAGTAAACTGGTGCAGGAATTCAAACCCGAAGTAAAGCCAACAGATAACCCGGCTACTGATCATAATGTTCAGGGACAAGTATTAACGCGCCATGCGATTTATCGACATGGGCAATTAGTCTTGCAATATTATATTAAAACCGCTCAGGGGCCTGTGCTAGCAGAGCTTTATCACAGTGAGGTGATATGTTTTTGTCGTCAGCAAGATGTTGATCTATTGAGCCAAAAAGTCGGTTTCGTCCTTAAAGCGGAATCAATATCACTGATGAGTTTTGCCCATGAACCGATTAGTGCATTGTATCTAAAGTCTAATACCCAGCTAAAATTAGTCAGTCGCATTGCTCAAGATATCGGTATTACCTTATTTGAAACCGATATCAGGCCAGAACAACGCTTTCTTATTGAGCGCTTTATCGCTTTAGACATTGAGTGTGTTGGTCGTTATCAAGATATGTATTCCGCTTCATCAATGCCAGTGTTATCGATTAATCGTGCCAGAAAAACACTTGCAGACCAAGTGGTTAGCATACCGCTTAAGATGATTTCGTTAGATTTTGAATGCAGCTTTGCAGGAGAGTTATATTCTGTTGGTTTGTATGGCCGCGAATATCAATGTGTGTTTATGGTTGGCGAGCCGCAAGCGGATTGTCATCAATTTATTACTTGGGTTAAAGATGAAGTTGAGCTGATACAGCGATTAATTGCGTGGTTTAGTGAATATGACCCCGATATTATTATCGGTTGGGCAGTGGTCACCTTCGATTTAGCCTTACTGTATAAACGTTGCGTATTACATAACATCCCTTTAATCATTGGCCGTGGAAATACCGAGTTAAGCTGGAAAGTAGCCGAAAAATATCGACCAGAAACCTTATCGCTCCCAGGGCGAGTGGTGTTGGATGGCATTGATTGGCTTAAAGCGGCTTTTTATCAATTTGATAGTTTTTCGTTAGAGTCTGTATCGCGACAATTATTGGCAGAAGGAAAAGCCATTGACCATGTTGAAAATCGTGGTCAGGAAATTACCCATTTATTTGAACAAGATAAAAATGCGCTGGCTTTTTATAATATTACCGATTGTCGCTTAGTCTGGGATATTTTTGAAAAAACTCAGTTATTAGACTTCGCACTTGAACGTGCCAAGTTAACCGGTTTGGAATTTGGCCGCGTTGGCGCATCAATTGCGGCATTTTATCACTTGTATCTTCCTCACTTACATCGAAGTGGGTTTGTGGCACCAGCACATCCTGCCAGTAATGGTTTAGAGAGTCCTGGTGGCTATGTTATGTCCTCTATCCCTGGCTATTATAAAGATGTTTTAGTATTAGATTTTAAAAGTCTATACCCATCGATAATCAGAACATTTCTGATTGATCCTAAAGGATTAGTCGAAGGCATGTATATAAATGATGTCACAGGTGACACAAACACAGTAGCAGGGTATTTAGGGGCTCATTTTAGTCGTAACTCGCCTATTTTACCGGCACTGGTTGCTAGTCTTGCAGAACAAAGAGAGTTAGCCAAAAGTGATAAAAATGCGCCTTTATCGCAAGCAATAAAAATTATTATGAACTCCTTATATGGAGTGCTCGGCTCTCGAGGTTGTGTTTTTCATGATGCAAAATTAGCCAGTTCAATTACCATGCGCGGTCACCAAATTATGAAACTGACTAAACAGTGGATAGAAGAATGCGGTTATCAGGTGATTTATGGTGACACCGATTCCACTTTTGTGTGGTTAGGCGATAATCATGGCATTACCGATATTCAAGCTGTGGGTAAGCACCTGTCGGTATCGATTACTCAGCGTTGGCTTCAATGGTGCACGCAAGAATATCAATTAGACAGTTATCTCGAACTTGAATTTGAAACACATTTCGAACAATTTATTATGCCCACACTAAGAGGCTCAGATGAAGGCAGTAAAAAACGCTATGTTGGTGCTGTATTAAATGAGGCTCAACAATTGCTATTAACCTTTAAAGGTATGGAGCAGGTAAGAAGCGATTGGAGTCCCATTGCCCGTAGGATGCAATACCATTTGTACGAACTGTTTTTTAAAGGCGAAGATGTGATTGATTACTTAACCAATGAGCTGGCAGCAATTAATCATGGAGCCAGAGATAATGAACTGATTTTTACAAAGCGCTTAAGACGTAATGTCGAAGACTATACCGCAAAATCATCACCTCATGTGAGAGCAGCTAAACAGCTTGCCGATATTCTAGGAGACAAAAACGTTACCCGAAAAGGCCAAAAAATCCGCTATGTCATGACCCTAACGGGAGCACAGGCCATTGAAGCCAAACCGACTAATATTGATTATGAATATTACATCAGTAAACAAATTCAACCCATCGCAGAACCCATCCTACAACTTTGTGGGCATTCTTTTGACTCACTGGTAAATAATCAACTGCTATTACTTTAATCTATTCATCTCAAATATTAGCTTGTCGCCACAAGACAACAGCATGCTTTTAGCTGGAATGGTTAAGTACTCTTCCATAAGAGAGATTAGGCTTTTTACATTTATCAAAAGTAATCCAGTTGATGAAATGTTAAATTATTATCCACATATCTCTTTTTATTAGTCGATAAGATTTTTATATTTGCTCCAAGTGATGAAAAAAGCTTACTTCGAACAAATGGTAAATTAAAACATAATGTTAACTTTCTCCATTTAGATTTAGCAAAGCCTTACTTAAAAAGCTGTCAAACCTAGTCTATTGTTTTTTATAGTAAAAAAAACACCCTGTTCATAATTGTTAACAGTTGCTTTTGTTACATTTGATTAACTTTTGTGCTTACAGTTCATCAGTTGTTGATTAGTTGTTTCAAATGTGATTTTATTGCATCTGTAATTGGGTGGTTGTGATTGTTTTCTGTTGCATCCTCTCATTGAACTAACAACTAAAAAGTTGTTAGCATTATAAGAAAGACATAAAAAAGTCCAGGGAGATAGACAATGCATAAGAACGTATTAGCTAAATCAGTGCGCTTAGCACTGATCAGTGGTGCAGCAGCAGCTGCATTCGCTTCACCAGCAGTTTTTGCTGCTGATGAAGATGGCGCAAAAGTAGAACGTATTGAGGTTACTGGATCGCGCATTAAGCGTTCTGACCTTGAAGGCGCTTCACCAATTACGACTATTACAACTGAAGATATGAAGATGGAAGGTAACTTTACAGTTGCTGACGCACTTCGTAACAGTAACTTGAACTCTTTCGGTTCATTCTCTGAGCGTTCAGGTAGTTCTGCACAATCTCAAGCAACGATCGATTTACGTGGTGCAGGCTCAAGCCGTACCCTAGTACTTATCGATGGTAAGCGTTTCCCAGGTTCACCTACTCTAGGTGGTGCATCTGCTAACTTGAACGCTATTCCAATGGCCGCAGTAGAACGTATTGACATTCTGACTGACGGTGCATCTTCTACTTATGGTTCTGACGCGATTGCTGGTGTTGTTAACATCATCATGAAGAAGAATTATCAAGGTATCGAATTCAACGTTGGCGGTGGTTCTCGTGACCAAGACGGCGGATTAACGAGTAAAGAATTCTCTGTTGTTGCTGGTTATCAAATGGACAAAGGTAACATTACTTTCTCGTTTGACCACCAGGATCGTAAAGGTATTTCTGACGCTGACCGTCCATACACTGCAGCGAGCATGACAGATTTCAACGGCGACGGTGAAATCCAAGCTTATGAAGAAACTTCAGGTTGGAGTATTTATGGTGCAACTGTAGCTGCTCCAGATTTCTCTACTGCACAAGCATCATTATTATGTAATGACTTAGAAGCACAGTATGGTTCAGATGTATTCCAAACTGTTAAAGCTGACAATGATTGGGGTGGAGCTGGCTCTACTTATTGTATGTATGCTTTTGCTAACGTTTCTTATAACAAAGCATCTACAGAGCGTAATACTGTTTATGTTGATGCTAACTATGAAATTGCAGAAGACATTGAATGGTTTGGCCGTGTGATGGTTACTGCTGGTAACTCATTTGGTCGCTATGCGCCTCCAGCAGCAGCTTGGAATAGCATGGCAGCAGATAACCCACATAATCCATATGGTGAAGAAACTACTGGCTATTTCCGTTGGGTGGGTATCGGTACTCGTGACGGTAACGTTGATGATTACAACCAAGATTATTTAACTGGTTTGCGTGGTACGATTAGTGCACTAAACGATGCTGAGTGGGAATTTTACTACCACCACAACATCGCCGATAACAAGTCTATCGGTGAGTACTACTTAAGCTATGCAGGTCTAGCTTATAACCAAGCAAATGATATTGATTTAGGCTCTGAAGCTGGTATCAATAACATGAAAACCACAACCTTAACACAAGGTCGTGCTACATTTGATCAATACAGTGCTGGTATTGGTTTTGACGCGTTCGAACTACCAGGTGGTGCTGTTGCACATTACGTTGGTATGGAATATTTCGACCAACAATATAGCGAAGTGTATGACGCTCAGTCAGAAGCTGGCTTAGTTGGTGGTAGTGCTGGTAACTCTGCTGGTGGCGATCGTCAAGTATGGGCAATGTTCTATGAAGCGGTATTACCGTTAACAGATGACATTGAATTAAACCTTGCAGCTCGTTACGATGATTACAGTGATTTTGGTGATAACGTAGCACCAAAAGCTTCTGTTCGCTGGCAAGCTCTTGATAACGTTGTAGTACGTGCATCTTACTCTGAAGCGTTCCGTGCGCCTTCATTAGATCAGTTGTATGCAGCAACAACATTCAGTGCTGATACAGGTACCGATTATCCGTTCTGTGAATCTGCAGGTATCTCTGATGCAGATTGTAGTTCAAAACAGTATGATACTTATATTCGTGCTAACGATAGCCTAGGTCCTGAAACATCTAAGTATACTAACTTAGGTGTTGCATGGGATATCGTCGATGATATCGGTGTTAAGGTCGATTACTTTAACTTAAAAATTGATGACGTAATCAGTCGTCGTACAATTACCAACGTTATGCGTGGTATTACTCTAGCAGAAAATGACACTTTCTATGTTAAACGTGCTCCAAATGGCGTTGATGGTTCATTAGGACGTGCTTTAGAAGTTGGTACTGGTTACGGCAACGGTGACAAATTAGAAATTACTGGTATTGACGTCGCGCTCAACGCTAAGTTTGAAACGGCAATTGGTGATATCGGCTTCAACTGGAACAACAGTTTCGTGCTAGATTATATCCAAGAAGTTGAAGGTGGTTCTGAAGCCGTTGACATCGCTGGTTGGAATGGTTCACCTGACTACAAGTCTAACTTTACCACTAACTACAGCATGGGCGATCACAGATTCTCATGGAACATGAGCTACACAGCATCTACTTATGAAGATGATGACACTGGCCATTTAGATTCTTGGTTAATCCACAATATCAGCTACGTGTATGATGCAGGTAACTATGGTTCATTGTTATTAGGTGTTAACAACCTAACAGATGAAGATCCAGTACTGAGTTCTGTTGGAATATACGAAAACCCTGATCTATATAACAACTACGGTCGTGAATACCGTGCAAGTTATACTCTTAAGTTCTAATATTTAATTAGACATAAGACAAGAGAGGCTCCTTCGGGAGCCTTTTTATTTAGTTTATATTTAGCCACGGTATTTTTGGCTTAGCTGTTTAACTCATAATGGAAAATAATTCAGATATCAATATTATTCCTTGTGAGTATATTTATGTGAAGGTTAGGTATCGTTGGCTTGAGTTAAACTCATTTTTATCAATTTATCTCATCCTGAGTTTAGATAATTAAGCAATACATTTTCATTAATTAAGGAGAATCAATGAATAATCACTGGAGTGAATATTGGCAGCAAGGACACACCACGTCATTCGGTGAGGCTTTATCTGGTAATTATGACGGCATATTGAAAAGTGTGTGGAAACCGATTTTTAACGGCTTAACTGAAAAATTTTTAGTTGTCGATGTTGGTACTGGTAATGGCTCATTACCTCTGTTACTTCGCGATGAATTATTAACCAGTGAATTAACCGGTAAGGTTGTTGGTGTCGATTTAGCAGAAGTTAGTTTAGCTAGCTCTGAAAACCAAAATAATCATAATATTGATATCGCCTTGATGTCTAATACTCGCTGTGAACAGCTCCCATTTGAGGCAAACTCCGTAGACCTTTATATATCCCAATTTGGTTTTGAGTATTCAAATGTCGAAAAATCTCTTCAAGAAGCAAATAGAGTCATAAAAAGTGATGGTCAGTTTGTTATTGTGTTTCACCATAAACGTTCGATGATCCTCAATCGAAACCGAAGAATTTTGAATTTAATACAGAAAAAAGAAGTCAATTTGCTTATAGAGTGTTTAGTCAAAATGGCTAATGCAATGGGCAATGTCAATAATTCGAAAGATGTTGATCGTATTAAAAAAGATCCACAATGTGAGAGCGTTAGAAAAGAAGTCAATCAATTGATTAAATCGCTAGTAATGTTTGATGACGCGGCAGCTCAAGATTGCGAGTTGATGCGCTTTGTGGCTCAATTTTTTAAAAATGGATTATTCTGGCCTGTTACAAAAAAGTTAGAGTTTATTGAATTTATTACAATACAAATGGATACGTTAAAATTACGGTTAACTGAATTGGTTGATGCATCTTTTGATGAATCAAAGTTAGCTATTTTTTTGGAAAAACTACAGCTCAATAATATGACGTTAAATGAACTTAAAATACTTAAGAATGATCAAGATGAAGTATTAGCTTGGTATTTGCATGCTTCAAAATTATTTTCATAATTAGAAAAAAGGTGAGGTTACAATAAAGTAACTTGGCCATTACTTCGTAAGCTGTTGAATAAAAACAAATAAAAATTATCCCTTAACACTTAGTTACTACATAATCATCTTGCACATGTTTAATTATTAACCTTTCATCAACATTCGCTCCTATAACGGCTCTTTCTACTAGTTTTTAAACTTTTCAAATGTTGACATAGGTCAACATTTTGTGGAATGATGCTAATGGGTCTGCGCCTTAATAGGTGCAGAAAAAGGAAGAAAAACTAACAATCACAAGAAAAAGACGTACTTAGTTGAAGTAACATTGATCACAATTTTAGATCATCGCTATTTCACAAAGTTGAACTTTTTAATTCACTTCAAATTGGTTGGGAACTATGTCCAAGGTAAGCAATAGAACAAAAATCGCTACTGCACTTGTTGGCGCTCTGGCTTTAGCTAGTAGCAACTTCGTTGTTGCAGATCCTCTAGCTGACGTTCAAAAAGCGGATAGTAGCCTTAATGCTGCTTCTGCTGCGTCACAACAGAAAGTCGACAAATATTTTGACCAAGCACAAGACATGCTTTTTGAGTATGGCAGCGTAGCTGATGAGCGTGAATCATTGAAAGCATACAATGATTACGTTGCAGGCTTGGTAGCTGATCAACAAAATTCACTTGATTTAATTCAAACTGATATCAATGGCGTTGATAAACTTCGTCAAGGTGTTGTGCCATTAATGTTTAAAATGGTTGATGCTCTAGAACAGTTTGTTAATTTAGATTTACCTTTTAATACGGAAGTTCGTCAGAACCGTGTTAAAAATCTAAAAGATATTCTTAATACTGCAGAAGTTACATTGGCAGAGAAATATCGTCTAATCCTTGATGCTTATAGCATTGAGCGTGAGTATGGTAATTTCGTTGCTGTACATACCGGTAAACTAAGCCTTGATGGCAAAGAAGTGCTAGTTGATTTCTTTAATTTAGGCCGTGTTGCACTTTACGCACAAAGCTTAGATCAAAAAATAGCATGGATGTACGATGCTGATGCTAAGTCTTGGAACAAGTTAGACGACAGCTATCTACGCGACATTACTAAAGGTATCCGTATTGCTCGTAAGCAAGGCGCATTAGACCTATTCGCATTACCAATTCCTGCTGCGGAGACTGCACAATAATGAAGAAGTTAATTACATCAGTGCTAGTGGCTGCAACTTTCTCTTTAACGGCTGGTATGGTTTCTGCTGCAGATGCACCAAAAACCATTGATCAACTATTACAACAAGTTAAAGTTGATCGTGCTAATGAAGGCAAAACAAACGCTAAGCGTGAACAAGAGTTTCAAGCTGAACGTGGTGATAAAGCTGAATTACTTAAGCGCGAGAAAAATGCCCTTGCTGCTGAAAAGCAACGTGGTAAAGATTTAAACCAAGCATTTTTAGATAACGAGCGTAAAATTGCTCAGTTAGAAGAAGACTTAAAAACCGCACAAGGTGACTTAGGTGAGATGTTTGGTGTTGTTAAAGGTGAAGCCGGTGATTTCGCTGGTAAGCTAGCAGCATCTAACATTAGTGCTCAGTATCCAGGTCGCGATGCTTTTATTGCTGAACTTGGTGCGCGTAAGTCACTACCTAAAATTGAAGAGTTAGAGCAGTTTTGGGAAGCTCAGCTTTTTGAAATGGTTCAATCTGGTAAAGTTGTTAAATTCCAAGGTGACGTTACCGCGATCGATGGCAATGTTGAGACCACTTCTATTCACCGTGTAGGTCCTTTCAACTTAACTGCTGATGGTAAATATGTTGTTTACAAGCCAGAACTTGGTTTAATTCAACAGCTATCACAACAGCCAGAAGGTTACCAAGTTAGCGCAGTTGGTACATGGGAAGACACCACTTCAGGTGTAGCTCCTTTCTATATCGATCCTGCTCGTGGCGTGTTATTGAATATTTTCACTAACAAAGCTAGCTTAGAAGATCGTTTAGAAGCCGGTGGAACTATTGGTTATATCATTCTTGCTTTATTAGCATTGGGTGCATTAATTGCTATTGAGCGTCTAGTGACTCTTACTATCATTGGCGGAAAAGTTAACAGCCAACGTAAGAACATCGAGAAGCCTGGTAATAACGCTTTAGGTCGCATCTTAAAAGTGTATCAATCAAACAAAGATGTTGATGTTGAAACACTTGAGCTGAAACTTGATGAAGCGATATTAAAAGAAACACCTGCTTTAGAAGCGCGTATTTCTATCATCAAAGTTATCGCAGCTATTGCTCCTATGATGGGTCTATTGGGTACTGTAACCGGTATGATCGCAACCTTCCAATCAATTCAATTATTCGGTACTGGTGACCCTAAATTGATGGCTGGTGGTATTTCAATGGCGCTTATTACGACTGTTCAAGGTCTTATCGCTGCATTGCCTCTAATGTTATTACATGCAATCGTAGTGGCTCGTAGCAAGTCTATTGTTCAAGTTCTTGAAGAACAAAGTGCTGGTATCATTGCAGAACATGCTGAGAAGAGGGCTGACTAATGATGCTAATCCTGATGGACGTATGGGATTCCGTCAGGGGCTTCATGGCCTCCGGAGGCGATGTCCTCTGGCTGGTTGCAGCTGTGCTATTCCTAATGTGGGTGTTAATGCTTGAGCGTTACTGGTATCTCAACTGGATATCACCAAAACAACATCAAGCCGTTATCGCGTCATGGGAAGCAAGAGAAGAAACGACTTCTTGGCATGCTCACCGTATCCGTGAAGCTTGGTTATCCCAAGCGAAGCAAGATTTGAATGCACGTATGCTGTTAATCAAAACCTTAGTAGCCATTTGTCCAATGATTGGTTTATTAGGTACTGTAACCGGTATGATTTCAGTATTCGATGTGATGGCAGTTCAGGGGACGAGTAATGCTCGTTTAATGGCCGCTGGTATCTCTATGGCCACTATGCCAACTATGGCAGGAATGGTTGCAGCTCTATCGGGTGTATTCTTTAGCACTCGTTTAGACTCAAAAATGAGAATCAGTTTAGAAAAGCTAAAAGACAGCATGCCTCACCACTAGAGAGAGATTGAACATGGCACGTAAGAAGCATTCCAGTATGGAAGAGGAAGCGCAGATTGATATGACCCCGATGCTAGACATCGTGTTTATCATGCTGATCTTCTTCATTGTAACAACATCGTTTGTTAAGCCATCAGGCTTAGACTACAACAAGCCTAAAGCGTCACAGGCTACGTCTAAACCATCGGCAAACATCTTTATTGGCATCAGCAAAACTGGCGTCATTATGATGGAAAACCGTCAGGTTGATATCGAGCGTGTAACTGCAAACGTAGAGCGTATGTTAGCGGAAGCACCAGAAGCAGCTGTATTGATTCAAGCAGACAAAGACGCTTTACATGGTTTAGTCGTTAAAGTGCTTGATAATGTTAAAGCTGCCGGTATTGACAAAATTTCAGTATCAGCGGGGAATGAGTAATATGCTAAGAGCACTCGTATCAATAATCATTGGTGCTGCAGTGACTTTTGGGCTGTTTGCTTTCATGGCTTTCCTAGTCGGCGGTGGCGCACAACGCAACGGCGACTCAGTGGAATCCCCTGTTATTGAAATTACGATGGATAAACAGGATTCGAAGGCACAGAAAAAACCAAGGGTTACACCTAAGCCACCTCCACCACCGGAGCAGCCACCGAAGCCGGATACTACTCCGCCAGATTCATCAACTAATATTGACACTAATATGGCGTTCAATATGGGTGGTATCGAAGCTGGTGGACCAAGTACAGGTTTTAAACTTGGCAATATGATGACCCGTGATGGTGATGCTACCCCTATCGTTCGTATTGAGCCACAGTATCCAATTGCTGCTGCTCGTGATGGTAAAGAAGGTTATGTTCAACTTTCATTTACGATTAACGAACTTGGTGGTGTTGATGATGTTTCTGTCATCCAGGCTGAACCTAAACGTTTATTCGATCGCGAAGCGATTCGCGCATTGAAGAAATGGAAATATAAGCCAAAGATCGTTGATGGCAAGCCATTAAAACAAACCGGTATGACAGTTCAGCTTGACTTCACACTAGAGAAAGGGAGGTAGATAATGCGTAAAGTTACTAGTATCGCTACAGCGTTATTACTTTCAGTCTGTGGAAGTGCACTATTGTCAAACTCTGTAGTGGCTGCTGAAAAGTGTGAAATTGATAAACGTCAATCTCGTGCTGTTGGCGAAAGCGCTGCAAAAAAAGTTCAAAAATCTTTTGAAGCTTACACTGAAGGAAATTTAGACCAAGCTATTTCAATTTTGCTTGAGGCTAATGCTAAAAACGATTTCGATAAAGCTTATGTCGATCGTATGTTAGGTAACTTCTATGCCGAAAAAGGCCAGATGAAGACAGCAATCAAATATTTAAAGACTGCTGTTGACGCTGATATTCTTGGTGGTACCGATCATGCTGCAACAATGCGTTTGTATGCTGATTTATTACTCCAGGAAAAAATGTTTAAAGAGGCTATTCCTTACTACTACAAGTGGATGGATTTTACCTGTAAGGCTGATTCGCAAATGTATCGCCGTATTGGTATTGCCTACACTGAGTTAAAAGATTGGAATAAAGTTCTTCAAGTATCTGACAAAGGTTTATCTTTAGCTGAATCGCCTGACAAGGGCCTATATCAGATGAAGTTAACCGCTTACTTTAACCAGAAAAAATACAAAGAAGCCGTAAAAGTATTAGAAACTATGGTGCCTTTGTTCCAAGACGATAAACGTCTCTGGGTACAGTTAGCTCAGTTTTACTTAATGACTGAAGATTATGATAAGTCACTTGCAACATATGATTTAGCCTATAAGAATGGCTTTTTAGAGACAGACAGTAACATTACCCGTTTGTCTCAGTTGTTAGCACAAAAAGGTTCGCCTTACAAAGCTGCTACCATTTTCGAAAAGCATTTAAAGTCTGGTCTTATTGTTGAAAACGAGAAGAGTTTATCAACTCTTGCTGGTTTTTATCATAATGCTAAAGAGCTAAAAGAAGCCGCTTTCTATTATGGAAAAGCCGCTGCCGTTAGTAATAAGGGTGATTTGTATTTAAAACAAGGTCGCATTCTTGCTTTAGATCAAAAGTTCGATGACGCTATTCCTGTGTTTAAAAAAGCACTTGATGCAGGCATCGATAATCCGGGTGAAGCTCAGTTTGAGCTAGCTTTAGCATACTTAAGCCTGAAAAAGTACAAGTCTGCTTATAATCGTGCGGTGCTTGCCGCGAATGATAAGAAGACCGAACGTAGTGCTAAGAGCTATATTTCTTACATCAAAGAAAAAGCTCGGATTCACAACGTAGCGCTTTAATTTAAGCTCGCAAAAAAAGCCCCTTCTAGGGGCTTTTTTATTAGCTATTAAAAAATATTAAATCAATTGGTTATGTCTTTGAAATGGTTTTTATTCCGATGTTTAGCGGTCTGTTATCATAGTTATAAATGCATATCAGTACATATTCACTACCGATTAATTGTTAGTTTGTGTGTTTTTAGTGAAGTTTAGTTTCTTGTCGAGCAAGCCAAAGTTACAATGACATTATTGTACAAGGTTAATAATGTTGTTTAGATTAAAAACTGTACTGTGATACATCGTCATCTTTATATTAAGCCTTTGACCTTTTAAGGATAACAAGGCGTGAGTTAATTTGTGTTTAAGGAATAATAAAAATGAATAAAACATTGTTGGCGTTAACTGTGTCCTTACTCCTAGCTACCCAAGGTTGTTCTGACAATTCAACGGTTACGTCTGTATCTAAAACCACTTCAGAGCCTAGCGCAGCCGTTATGCCTCAATCTGTCTCTGAGCAGTATTTAGCTATGGTAGATAATTTTTTTAATGATCAACTTAAGCTTGAACCAATTTATGCCACTTTTGTAGGCGTAAATGATTATAACGATCAATTTGGTGGTGCATTAACTGATGAATACTTAAAGGCTCGTCATGAGTTGAATAGTCAATATTTCAGTCAAGCCAAAACTATTGATGTTGATAAGCTTCCTGCTTCACTTAAACTCAGTTACGACATGTTTATCTACGATCGAAATATGGAGCTTATTGGCGAAACTTATCCTGAATATTTCTTACCAATTAACCAGTTTTATAGCACAGTATTTACTATGATTCAGTTAGGAAGTGGTGAAAGTGCTCAACCATTTAAGACGGTAAAAGATTATCAAAATTGGTTGGCTCGTTTACGTGGATTTATTAACTGGACCAAGCTTGCCCAACAACGAATGGATGAGGGCATCGCTAGCAAAGTCGTATTACCACGAGTACTTGTGGAGCGCATCATTCCTCAGTTAGATGCTCAACTTGTTACGGATGCACAGAGTAGTATATTTTATTCACCGATAAACTTGCTACCAGATGATTTTACTGCGCAACAAAAATCACAACTTACTACTGAGTATACTCAACTCATCAATGCCGAATTATTACCTGCTTTAACTCAGTTGCGTGATTACGTAAAGAATGATTATTTACCAAACTCCCGTGCTTCTGATGGTTGGTGGGGATTACCTAATGGTAAAGACTGGTATCAGCATTTAGCCAATAGTCACACAACTACCACTTTGCCTGTCGATGAGATACATCAAATTGGATTATCTGAAGTTGCGCGTATTTTATCCGAAATGGACAAAGTTAGAGTACAAGTTGGTTTCAGCGGTGATCTAAAGGCATTTTTTGCCTCTTTATCTTCAGAACCTCAGTATTTCTTTACAGATAGACAAGATTTAATTGATGGTTATATGACCATTAAAAATAGAATTAATCAGGTGTTACCGCAGTATTTTAATGTGATGCCAAAGGCCGATTATATTGTTAAACCAGTAGAAAGTTTCCGTGAACAGTCAGCAGCAGGTGCATCATATGAATCTCCTGCTGTGGATGGCTCTCGTCCGGGGATCTTTTATATCAATACTTATAACTTAAAAGCGCAGCCGAAATGGGGAATGACAACCCTTTCTTTGCATGAAGCTTCACCTGGTCACCATTTTCAGATTTCAATTAAGCAAGAGTTGACTGAGGTGCCGCAATTTCAACGCTTCCAAGGTTATACTGCGTTTGAGGAAGGTTGGGCACTGTATTCAGAGTATTTAGGTGTTGAAATGGGCCTCTTTAACGACCCTTATCAGTATTTCGGTAAGTTATCAGATGAAATGCTTCGAGCTATGCGATTAGTGGTTGATACAGGTCTTCATGCCAAAGGTTGGAGTCGTGAGCAAGCTATTCAATACATGATGGACAACTCGCCAATGGCAGAGTCCGATATCATTGCTGAAGTAGAGCGTTATATGGCAATTCCTGGTCAAGCCTTATCATACAAAGTGGGGCAACTGACAATTTTAAGATTGCGTGCTGATGCCGAAAAAGCGCTTGGCGACAAGTTTGACCTTAAAGCTTTTCATGACCAGTTGTTAACGTCAGGTTCTTTACCTATGGCGGTGATGGAAAACAAGATTGCTGATTGGATTCAATCTGAATCAACCAAATAATGTTGCACAAGTTTGGTGACTAAATGGTGTCATCATTTTGTCATTATGTTAGTGTTATTTTTTAGTAGATATTACATTTATAGGAGCCATATCATGGTACAAGCAACAGCTAGACACTTACTTGTGAGTAATCAGGAACAATGTGAAACACTTAAGCAACAGATCGAAGCCGGCGCCGATTTTGCTGAGATTGCTAAGGCAAACTCTTCTTGCCCGTCTGGAGCACAGGGTGGTGATTTAGGTTCTTTCGGTCCTGGCATGATGGTCAAAGAATTTGACGAAGTAGTGTTCAGTGCGCCGTTAAATGTTGTTCAAGGACCTGTAAAAACTCAATTTGGTTATCATTTACTTGAAGTGACTAGTCGCGCCTAGTGTGTATTAATTAAGTATCAAAAATGGCAGCCTAGGCTGCCATTTTTCTTGATAAGAAATAGAGGGTGTATGGAAATAAATCTTTTTAGCGATCGGTTGATATTACGAAATTTACAAACGAAGGATTGGCCGAACTTTCTTCGCTTGCACCTCGATAAAGATATAAATCAATATATTCGCCGTATTGAATCTGAGTCAGATATCGTTGCTAAATTTGAGCAACGTAAAGCCGCTTGGCAATTTGAATCTGGTGAATGGTTATCTCTGGTCATTGAGCAGATCGACACGAATGAGTTTGTCGGCCTTATTGGCTTTCGATGTGATGATGCTCAATTAAACAGAGCAGAGGTGGGTTACCTTATTGCACCAGAAAAGCACGGTTTTGGATTCGCTACTGAAAGCTTGCGAGCAGTAACCGACTGGGGAGCTTTGCAATTTAATATGCATAAATACATCGGTATTTGTGACCAACACAATACCGCTTCACGTAGAGTCCTTGAGAAAGTCGGTTTCATTCTTGAAGGAACGTTAAGACATAATAACTGTATTGATCAAATATGGTCAGATGATTGCTATATGGGATTGTTGACAGCGCAAAGAGAGTAACGCTTTTACTCATCGCGTCTTTAAATAAAATTAAATCTTCTTGGCACTATATTCTAGCGTGCATTTGTCACATAATACGTAATACAACTGAAAACTATTCTCGTTAACAAGTGAAACTTTGATCTAGATTTGAGTTTGACTGGTTCAGTTCAGATAAAATTTTTAGCGTTATTAATGTTGTTGAAGGTAGTGTTACATGAAGCTGAGTGAACTTAAGCCAGGTGATCAGGCAATTATTTCTGAAATCGGTCAATTAACTTTACCGCAAACGGTTAAACGTAAATTGTTATCCATGGGCATTACTCCCAACACTCGTTTTCATTTTATTCGCCGTGCCCCTATGGGCTCGGGTGTTGAGTTAGATTTACGTGGCAGTAAACTATGTATGCGTTGTGATTTAGCCGATATTATCGAGGTAGTTCTAAAAAATGACTAAACAATTTCATTGTGTCACTGTGGGCAATCCAAACGCGGGTAAATCGACTCTTTTTAATGCCCTTACTGGCGCTAGCCAGCAGGTGGGTAATTGGTCAGGTGTTACCGTAGAAAAGAAGACTGGGAAGTTTAGTGACTCTGGTATAGATATTTTTCTCACCGATTTACCCGGTATTTATGATCTATTACCTGCCGGAAATAGTTGTGATTGTTCACTTGATGAACAAATTGCGCAAGCGTATCTTTCAAACCAACAAGTGGACGCTATCATCAACTTAGTTGATGCAACCAATGTTGAGCGTCATCTGTATTTGACTACCCAATTACGTGAGTTAGGCATTCCTATTATCGTTGTCATTAATAAAATTGACGCAGCGAAAAAGCTGGGGATTAACATTAATGTCGACGACATGTCGGTCCGCCTCGGTTGTCCTGTCATTGCAATTAGCTCTCGAAATCAAGCCGATGTTAAGCATCTACAAACTGAACTATTGTCATTATTGAAAAAAGGTAATACCGCAGCATCTTTATTATTGCAGTATCATGCTGATATAGAAGCAAGTGTTATTGCTTTACAGATACAAAATGATGCACAAGGGCTTACAGAGCTAAGTCGTGGACAAGCACTGGCTATTTTAGCTAACAGCCATGGTAATGACTGTGGTTCCAGTGAAACCCAATTACATGACACGGTAAGACAATGTACTCAACGGGTTGAACAAGCCGGTCAAGACATCGATATTATGATCGCCACCACCCGTTATGATTTTGTTCAACAGGTGTTTGAGGCATCAGTAAGTACTGGCACACATGTTAGTGTCACCGATAGGCTTGATAAAGTCGTGTTACATCCACTGCTGGGTATCCCTATCTTCTTGTTTGTCATGTACCTAATGTTTTTATTTAGTATTAATGTTGGTAATGCATTTATTGATTTCTTTGATATTACTGCTGGCGCTATTTTTGTGGATCATTTTGGTGCCTTGTTGTCGTCAATAGGCTCGCCAGATTGGATTGTAACCATTTTGGCTGGCGGCGTTGGCCAAGGTATTCAAACTGTTGCGACCTTTATTCCTGTTGTTGCGGCACTATTTTTGGCTCTCTCGGTACTTGAAGGCTCAGGCTATATGGCTCGAGCAGCTTTTGTTGTTGATGGTCTAATGCGTCGCATTGGTTTACCGGGTAAAGCTTTTGTGCCTATGATTGTTGGTTTTGGTTGCTCGGTGCCTGCCATTATGGCAACGAGAACCTTAGGCAGTGAGCGTGAACGTATCGTTACTGGAATGATGGCGCCATTCATGTCTTGCAGTGCTCGGCTACCGGTTTATGCATTATTTGCCGCGGCATTTTTCCCGCAGTCTGGTCAAAATTTAGTATTTTTACTGTACATTATTGGTATTTTTGCCGCGATAGGTACTGGGTTATTATTACGAAAAACAGTTTTGCCTGGAACCAGTAGCGCTGTTGTCATGGAATTGCCAAGTTATGAAATGCCTAAATCTAAAGCGGTTTTCTCTCGCACCACGAAACGCACTAAAAGCTTTATTATGGGCGCAGGTAAAACTATCATTATCGTCGTCACACTGCTGAACTTTATCAATGCTATCGGTACTGATGGCTCCTTTGGACATGAAGATAGTAAAGAATCCATGCTCAGTGTTGCCAGTCAACAAATTACCCCATTGTTTAGGCCTATGGGAATAGAGCAAGATAACTGGGCGGCAACCGTAGGTATTATCACCGGTATTTTTGCTAAAGAAGCTGTCGTCGGTACATTGAATAGTTTATATAGCAATGATGAAGGCGAACAAGTTGAACTGGTTTCAATTTGGGATAGCGTCAAAATAGGTTTAGCCACTATTCCTGCAAATTTACTTGGTATTGAGGCAGGAGACCCATTATCGATTGCTATCGCAGGTATTAGTGATTTAGATGAAGCTGCCATCGCATTATCTGTTGACTCTACGACCTTCAGTGCGCTGCAAACGGGCTTTAAAAGTCAGATAGCGGCGTTCTCATACTTGTTATTTATTTTGCTTTATACCCCGTGTGTGGCCGCTATGGGAGCTTTGGTGCATGAGTTTGGTACCAAATGGGCGCGTTTTGCTGCTATTTGGACATTCTCATTAGCCTACGGCTCAGCTACAGTTGTATATCAAGGGGCTACCTTTACTCAGCATCCTCTGCAATCTGCCAGTTGGATCGGCTTTTTCGTAATGGCTTTGATTGGTTTTTATTTTTGGTTAAACAAAAAGGGCAGAAAGGCTCAACAAATTATTCCTGGAATACGCATCATCACTGAGTAGTTAAGCTAAAACGTTTTGATTTACTCGATAAACCCAGCAAAGCTGGGTTTATTTGCTTTATCGGGTTAACTTTTTCAAGCCTAGGAGTTGTAACTACATAAGATCTGTAGGATCATCTATTTTTATTCATATTGCCATTGTGCGCCAAGAGGAATTCCATGAGTCATATGGACACTGAAGTACGTCCAAGTAACTTCATTCGTAATATCATAGACGAAGACCTAAAAAGCGGTAAGCACAGCCAAGTACATACACGCTTTCCACCGGAACCAAACGGGTATTTACATATTGGCCATGCTAAATCTATTTGCTTGAATTTTGGTATCGCAAAAGATTACCAAGGTCAATGTAACTTACGTTTCGATGATACTAACCCTGAAAAAGAAGATATTAACTATGTTAAGTCTATTCAGGAAGATGTGCGTTGGTTAGGGTTTGAATGGTCTGGCGATATCCGTTATTCATCAAATTATTTTGACCAATTACATCAGTATGCCGTTGAGTTAATCACCAAAGGTCTCGCTTATGTTTGTTTCTTAAATGGGGAACAAACCAGAGAACATCGTGGTACGTTAAAAGAGCCGGGTAAAAATAGCCCTTATCGTGATACCAGTGTTGAAGAGAACCTCGCATTATTTGAAAAAATGCGTCTAGGCGAATTCAAAGAAGGTGAATGTGCTCTGCGCGCAAAAATAGACATGGCATCGCCATTTATGTGCATGCGCGATCCTATTATTTACCGTATCCGTTTTGCTCACCATCATCAAACAGGTGATAAGTGGTGCATTTATCCAATGTATGACTTCACCCATTGTATTTCTGATGCGATCGAAAATATCACCCATTCGATTTGTACGTTAGAGTTCCAAGATAACCGCCGCTTATATGACTGGGTACTGGATCATTTAGATGATTTTCAAGCACCAAACCGTACTCGTCAATATGAGTTTTCGCGTTTAAATCTTGAATATACTCTGATGTCTAAACGTAAATTAAACGATTTAGTTACCCGTAACTTAGTCGACGGTTGGGATGATCCGCGTATGCCAACTATCGCTGGCCTTCGTCGTCGTGGCTATACTCCTGCATCAATTCGAGAGTTTTGCTTGCGTATAGGCGTTACTAAACAAGAAAACTTAGTCGAAGTAGGCATGCTAGATGCGTGTATTCGTGAAGAGCTTAACGAACATGCCCCTCGTGCAATGGCTGTTTTAAGACCGATTAAAATCGTGATTGAAAACTACCCTAATGCACAACCAGAAGCCATTACGGCGCCTGCTCATCCTAATAATGAGGCTATGGGCACTCGTGAGTTATTTTTTGGCAAAGAACTTTTTATTGATGTAGAAGATTTTAAAGAAGAGGCTAATAAGCATTTCAAACGTCTTGTACTCGGTAAAGAAGTCCGCCTTCGTAATGCTTACATCATCAAAGCTGAACGTTGTGATAAAGATGCTGATGGCAATGTCACTACCGTTTATTGTAGTTACGATGCAGATACTTTAGGTAAAAACCCTGCCGATGGCCGTAAAGTTAAAGGCGTGATTCATTGGGTTGACGCGGCAACGGCGAAACCAGCTGAGTTTCGTATCTATGATCGTCTATTTACCAAAGAAAATCCTGCGACGTTTGAAACTGTCGATGAGGTCATTAATCCACAGTCTTTGGTGGTGTTAAATGGCCTAGTGGAACCTAGTTTAGTCAATGCTCCTGCTGAGAAATCTTATCAGTTTGAGCGAGAAGGTTATTTCTGCGCAGACAGCAAAGACTCCAGCGCTGATCACTTAGTATTTAACTTAACGGTACCGTTAAGAGATACCTTTGCTTAATGAGTGATGAATGATATAAAAAAGGCGCCTTAAGCGCCTTTTTTGTTATCTTTTAACTAAATGATTATTGCATCATTGGGCCTAAACCAATACTCCATAAAATGACACTACTTGCCATCAGTGCAACCAGCAATACTAAACCTGCTGTAACAACTGAGCTGGCATAAATAAAACCTTTTTCTTCAGGTATATTCATAATGATGGGCACTCCTGCATAGAGCAGATACACCGAATAGGATAATCCGATTAATCCAATCACCATTATGAACCATAATACAGGATAGAGTGCTGCAAGACCGACCATGAATAAGGGGGTTGCAGTATAGGAAGCCAATTCGAGCGCTTGAGTATAGGTTGGATCTGCATCAAATGTTCTACCCATCCAAAAAGCTAAGTAGGCGAGTGCCAGAACGCCAATAATTAAGCCAAAGTACATCGCAATTGACATTAACAGTGCGCTTTGTGATGTCAGAAACAATGGTTCTCCGACGCCTGGATGCCATCCTATATGAGCCGTTGCAAAATAAGCACAAACGGCAGGAATGAGCGCAATAAGCAAGATATGACTCAAGCTGCTTTTCAGTGCTTCATGATTTTTTTCAATTGTTTGCCACTCTTTTTTTCGGATGAGTGTAAAGCCCCATTAAGTGATTCAATACCATTATCGTTATCCTTGTTTAGCATTTTTGACCTAGCTCGCCAAACAACGACGAACTGACTACAGCTTTTTATCCATCGCCTTAATCAGTCCACATCAACTTAACAACCTATTTTGGTATTGGCAGTAAACTCATTCCATCGTTGCCAATATCTATGTTGTTCAGTTATGACCCTATCCCACACTAGAATCATCATTTAAGGTGATCGATTGCATCTGTTATAAAAGCGTTAAATTAGATGCTTAGCTTATTTATTGAACATAAATAGACTTTCGTCAAGGAGTATTACGTTTTTGGCTTCAGAAATGATCACTCTACAGGTAAACTGAGCGTAGATTCTCGACTGAGTTATTCATTCTATGCAGCAATTACTTGCGCCAATTCATGACTTTTTAGGTTGTGAGACCCCAGACCTTTGGATTGAAAAAGCAAAACAACCGTCGCAACTAATCCCATTGCTTATTGACCATTGCAACTGCGAGCTCAAAGCTGCGCAAACAGCTATTTTAATGATCCGCAAATATGCGATTGATAAAAATAGCGCTCATCTATTAAAGGCTTGGGCAAAGCCCTATGAGGATTTTGTTTACCAACAAGATCGTGATGCACATGCCTTTTTGGCTCGCGATAGTAAAAAGAATGATATCACTAGTGAATTAGTCGCCAATGAGCAGTTAGCTTATAGCGCTGATGTCATGAGTAAAATGGTGCGCCTGATCAAAGAAGAGTTCCATCATTTTGAACAAGTACTACAGATTATGACGGCACGAGGTATTGATTACAGTAATATTCGCGCAGGCGGTTATGCCAGGCAATTGATCATTCATGTGCGAACCCATGAGCCACTGACCATTATTGATAAATTAATTATTGGGGCGTTTATTGAAGCGCGTTCGTGTGAGCGATTTGCTAAAATTGCGCCACACTTAGATGATGAGCTGGCTAAGTTTTACACCTCATTACTTCGCTCTGAAGCTCGGCATTTTCAAGACTATTTAGCCCTTGCTCAAGATATAGCAGGCGTTGATGTCAGCGAACGAATTGATTACTTTCGACAAATTGAGAAGAGATTGATTTTGGCTGAGGACAGCGAATTTCGTTTTCACAGTGGTGTGCCGAGTCAATAGCTCAATGGTTGAGCGCGTCTCATTAAGGCTCACAGATAATGTGTCATCATTATCACAAGTGAGCCTATTTTGTGTCTGAGAAGGGCAGTGTAACTAACTCGCACCCATGTTCATTCACATTTAATACGCTACCTTGAGTATACCAGTCGCCCACTACTACGCGTTGATGTGTTGCAGATAATTGATGAATCGCCGGACGATGGGTATGACCATGGATCATGCGTTGGCAGCCAGTACTCGCCAGCAGTTCAGTTACTGCGCTTGGTTCAACATCCATAATTTCGTAGTGTTTTTGTTGATTACCTTGGACACTTTTTTGACGAATTTTTGCAGCAATGTTTAAGCGTGTCTTTTTAGGTAAGCGAGCATATAACCAGCGCACGACTCTAAAGCTTCTAAAGCGTCTGAATCGCTGATAGTCAACATCAAGTGTGCAAAGGCTATCACCATGCAAAATAACAGTATCCACACCGTACAAGTCGATACAATACACTTCAGGTAATACTTGCATGCCTGCTCGTTGGCAAAATTGTTTACCCACCATAAAGTCACGATTACCATGAATAAAGTACACAGGTAACGTGTTTGATACCATTTTGATTGCATCAGCGATAGCAACACTAAATGACTCAGCAATATCATCACCCATCCACACTTCGAATAGATCGCCAATGATATAAAGCGCTTCAGCATCGTCTAAACCATGATTTAGAAAATACATGAAGGCTTGAGTAATATCAGGACGATCAGCACTTAAGTGCAAATCGCCCACAAAGATTGTTGTTTTCAAAATTACGCTTTAACGCTAACGCTTTTGATCACAATAGCTTCTAATGGTACATCTTGATGCATACCATTATTACCTGTTGGGACATTTTTGATTTGCTCAATGATGTCTAACCCTTCAACGACTTCACCAAACACACAGTAACCCCAGCCTTGCGAGGTTTCTGATTTAAAATCAAGGAACGTATTGTCTTTGACGTTAATGAAAAACTGTGCAGTTGCTGAATGAGGATCAGAGGTTCGCGCCATTGCAACAGTGCCTTTGCGGTTAGATAAACCGTTGCTAGCTTCGTTTTTGATTGATGCTTTAACACTTTTTTGGCTCATGTCTTCAGTGAAACCACCACCTTGGATCATAAAACCGTCAATAACACGGTGAAAAATAGTACCTTCGAAAAAGCCATCTTCAACATACTGCATAAAGTTAGCGGCAGTAATAGGCGCCTTTTCTTCATTTAGTTGTAAAGTAATATCGCCCATATTGGTATGTAAAGTAATCATGTTATCTCACTTGAAAATATTAATTTGCGCGATTCTAACTTATCTTAACTGCCGCTTAAAGTGCAGTGTTCAAAACAGGTGACATCATGTTAGAATCTGCATTAACATTTACCGTTATAAATTAGTGTAAAAGAGAACAATCGATGTTGAAGATTTACAATAGTATTAGCCGTGATAAACAAGAATTTAAACCAATAAATCCAGGTAAAATCGGAATGTACGTCTGTGGCGTGACCATTTACGATTTATGTCATATTGGTCACGGGCGTACCTTTGTTTCGTTTGACATGATAGTACGTTATTTACGTTACATAGGTTATGAGGTGAACTTTCAGCGCAATATTACTGACGTTGATGATAAAATTATCAAACGTGCTGCTGAAAATAATGAGTCATGTGAGTCACTTACTGAGCGTTTAATTGGCGAAATGCATCAAGATTTTGATGCGCTGAACATGAAACGACCTGATTTTGAGCCGCGAGCTACGTTACATATTGAAGAAATTATCGATATGGTTCAGCGTTTGCTTGATCGCGACCATGCTTATGTTGCCAGTAATGGTGATGTATTATTTAGTGTTGCGTCGTTTCCTCAATATGGCCAGCTTTCTGGGCAAAACCTTGACCAACTTCAAGCTGGTGCTCGGGTTGAGATTGATAATGCTAAACGCAATCCAATGGATTTTGTGCTATGGAAAATGTCTAAACCGGGTGAGCCTACATGGGAATCACCTTGGGGTCCTGGTCGCCCAGGTTGGCATATTGAATGTTCTGCCATGAACAGTAAGCATCTAGGTTTACATTTTGATATTCATGGTGGCGGATCTGATTTACAGTTTCCACATCATGAAAATGAAATTGCCCAGTCTTGCTGTGCCCATGACACGCCTTATGTGAATTACTGGATGCACACCGGAATGGTGATGGTTGACCGTGAAAAGATGTCTAAATCATTAGACAACTTTTTTACTATTCGTGACGTGCTTAAGCATTATGACGCTGAAACTGTACGTTATTTCTTATTGTCAGGTCATTACCGTAGCCAGTTAAATTATTCTGAAGATAATTTAAAGCAAGCACGTGCAGCATTAGAGCGTTTATACACAGCCATTAAAGATTTAGATTTGACTGTCGACGCTGCGCCTGCTGAAGCGTTTGTTGCCAAATTCAAATCTGCTATGGATGATGATTTTAATACGCCTGAAGCCTATTCGGTTTTATTTGATATGGTCCGTGAAATTAATCGTCTTAAAATAACCGATATGGCAGCTGCGTCGGCATTAGGTGTCAGCTTGAAGCAATTAGCCGATGTACTTGGTCTTATCAGCCAAACGCCTGAGGCTTTCTTTAAGGGTGAGGGCAGTGACGATGAAGTGGCAGAAGTTGAAGCACTAATTGTTGAGCGTAACCGTGCCCGAACTGAAAAAAGATTGGCCTGCAGCCGATATCGCGCGTGATCGCTTAAATGAGTTAGGCGTTGTGTTAGAAGACGGCCCTAGCGGAACGACATGGCGTAAAAAGTAATTTAGTTTGCCCATAAAACAAAAAAGCCTGCAATAGCAGGCTTTTTTATTATTCATCCGCAGCCAGCTGGACTAGCTATGATACTGCTCGCAAGCATAAAGAGTATTCTCTAATAAGCTCGCAATGGTCATTGGACCAACGCCGCCAGGAACCGGAGTTATAAATGCGGCTTTTTCGGCGGCAATATTAAATTCCACATCACCGACTAAATTGCCGTTTTCCAAGCGATTAATACCGACATCAATCACAATAGCGCCAGGTTTTATCCACTCACCAGGAATGAAACCAGGCTTACCCACAGCAACAACCAATAAATCGGCTTGACGCACTTTTTGCTCTAAGTTTTTGGTAAAACGATGACAGGTGGTTGTAGTACAACCAGCTAATAAGAGTTCCAGTGTCATTGGACGGCCGACAATGTTCGACGCTCCGACAACAGTAGCATCCAAACCGTAAGTATCAATACCGGTAGATTTGATTAACGTCATAATCCCCATCGGCGTACATGAGCGCAGAACCGGGATACGTTGAGCTAAACGGCCAACATTGTATGGATGAAAACCATCAACATCTTTATCTGGACGAATATGCTCAATGACTTTTGAATCATCAATATGATCAGGTAAAGGAAGTTGTACTAAGATCCCGTCAATATTGGGATTAGCATTACACTCATCGATTAACGCTAATAGTTCAGCTTGGGTTGTACTTGTGTCCAGGTCAAAAGATTGAGATTCAAAACCGACTTCTTCACAAGCTCTGCGTTTACTGCCCACATAGACTTGAGATGCGGCATCACTGCCCACTAAAATAACCGCAAGACCTGGCGCGCGGAATCCAGCTTGTCTTCGAAGTGCTACTTTTTGTTTTAGTGTGGTGCGGATAGATTGTGCAATGGCTTTACCGTCAATAAGTTGAGCAGTCATGGCTGTAGAGTTTCCTTTGAGTGACGCAGGTGTTGAAGTCGATGGTCGAACGGCAGTTATTCTAGCAGGCGCAATGAAGAGTGTCATTTGCTAGACGATGAAAATACAGTGAATAAACTATTCGCGCTATGATGCTAATCATGGTTTTTGCTGCTAAATTCGTCATATAGCATCCAGAGTTAAAAAAATCGTTGACGATATCAAGGTGACTAGTTAAGATGCGCTCCGTTCTCGAGACAACAAGGTTACTGTATAGCAGTAATAAACATTTCGAAAACAAAGTAAGATTTCGGTGATTAGCGCAGCCCGGTAGCGCATCTCGTTTGGGACGAGAGGGTCAGAGGTTCGAATCCTCTATCACCGACCAAATTAAATGTTATTTGCTATAGTAGCGAGTAATAGAACAAGTAAACTTGTTCAGCCAGACAGGAAACAGCTTATTGCTGTAACCATGCGCCCGTAGCTCAGTTGGATAGAGCACCCGCCTTCTAAGCGGGTGGTCGCAGGTTCGAATCCTGCCGGGCGTACCATTTCAATGGTGATTGTAGCTCAGTTGGTAGAGTCCCGGATTGTGATTCCGGTTGTCGTGGGTTCGAGCCCCATCAGTCACCCCATTTTTTTCTGTTCAAATCAACGTGTATTTTGAGACACTCATTGTGTTGCTGAAAAATGTATTTATTTACCATAGTTGATTTACTGCAATGCATATCCAATCTGATAAAAACTCATTTCGCGCATTAAACGTGCAAACACATCAAAATTGACCATCAGTTAGCCCTTTTATCACGTAAATCGACCTTTTCAGGCTCGACTCTGTTAAAAACGGTAGCTATAATGTCGCGTCTTGATAAATATCAAAAATAAGCTACCTATACCAACAGCGTCTTCAGCATCGATATTATCGCTGTGCTGGGTATCAGAGCTAAACCCGTAGTCAAGAAACGAATATCTAATGGTTGAGTTGTCGACCATTCAAAGAACGTTAGACATATTTCGAGGTAAAAAAATGCAAGTTTCTGTTGAAACAACTCAAGGCCTAGAGCGTCGCCTAACTATTTCTGTACCTGCTGAGCAAATCGAGAAATTGGTTAAAGACAATGTATTGCGTGAAGCTAAGCGTGCTCGTCTTCCAGGTTTCCGCCCAGGTAAAGTGCCTATCGGCGAAATCAACAAGCGTTATGGTAAAGCCATTCGTCAAGACATCACTGGTGAAGTGATGCAACGCAACTTTATAGAAGCTATTGTAGCTGAGAAGTTAAACCCAGCAGGCGCACCAGTATTTACTCCTGGTTCAACTGAAGGTGATTCTTTCGAATTCGTTGCAACATTTGAAATCTACCCAGAAGTTGTTTTAACGGGTTTAGATAGCATTGCAGTTGAACAGCCTAAAGCTGAAGTTAATGATGCAGACGTTGATGTAATGATTGAAACGTTACGTAAGCAACATGCTACTTTTGCTGCTGTTGAACGTGAAGCTACAGCTGACGACAAAGTTAAAATGAACTTTATTGGTTCTATTGATGGTGAAGAATTTGAAGGCGGTAAAGCTGATGATTTTGAACTTCAATTAGGCAGCAATCGTATGATCCCTGGTTTTGAAACCGGTATCATTGGTCATAAAACGGGTGATGAATTCGAAATCGAAGTGACTTTCCCTGAAGATTACCACGCTGAAAACTTAAAAGGTAAGGCGGCTAAGTTCGTTATTACCTTAACTGAAGTTCAAGCAGCTAACTTACCTGAAGTGAATGATGAGTTTGCTTCTTTGTTTGGTATCGCTGAAGGTGGCTTAGACGCACTTAAAGCTGAAATCCGTAAAAACATGACTCGTGAACTAGAGCAAGCGCTGAAAGCGAATGTGAAAGAGCAAGTTATTACTGGTTTATTAGCAGCAAATGACATCTCTATCCCTAAAGCACTTGTTGAAGGTGAAGTGAATGTACTTCGTCAACAAGCAATGCAGCGTTTTGGTGGCCAAACTGAAAATATGCCTGAACTTCCGGCTGAACTTTTCACTGAGCAAGCAGAACGTCGTGTTAAAATCGGCTTGCTACTAGGCGAAGTGATTAAGACTAACGAGCTAAAAGCTGAAGATGATCGTGTTAATGCATTGATCGAATCTATGGCTTCAGCGTATGAAGATCCATCTGAAGTTGTTTCATACTACAACTCAAATAAAGAACTCATGCAAAACATGCGCAACGTAGCGCTTGAAGAGCAAGCTGTTGAAGCATTGTTAAAATCAGCAAAAGTAACCGTTAAAGACGTTGCTTTTGAAGAATTTATGAACAAGGCTACTGGACGAGCGTAAGCTAAGCTTGACTTAACAAGTGGTTCGCCATTTATAATGGCTCGTATGAGGTTCCTCATGCGGGCCATTTTTATTTTTAGGGAAATGAATAATGCATAAAGCACCAGAATCAGTACTCAATGCTCTTGTACCTATGGTTGTTGAACAAACAGCTAAAGGTGAACGTTCTTATGATATTTACTCTCGTCTATTAAAAGAGCGAGTCATCTTCTTAGTTGGCCAAGTAGAAGAACACATGGCTAACCTTATTGTTGCTCAGTTATTATTCCTAGAGTCAGAAAGCCCAGATAAAGATATTTATTTGTACATTAACTCTCCTGGCGGTTCAGTTACAGCGGGTATGGCGATCTACGACACCATGCAGTTTATTAAGCCTAATGTCAGTACCGTGTGTATGGGGCAAGCTGCTAGTATGGGTGCATTCTTACTTGCCGGCGGCGCTAAAGGTAAACGTCATTGCTTACCTAACTCTCGTGTGATGATCCATCAGCCATTAGGTGGCTTCCAAGGTCAAGCATCAGATATCGCCATTCATGCTCAGGAAATCCTAGGCATCAAGAATAAATTAAACCAAATGTTGGCTGATCATACTGGCCAACCGTTGGAAATCATTGAACGCGATACTGACCGTGATAACTTCATGAGTGCTACTCAAGCTGTTGATTATGGTATTGTCGATTCATTACTAACAAGTCGCGGCTAAAACCGATAGCTGATTTTCTCTAATCTTTCAGGTATTCTGTACTGAAAGACGTTAAGTCATCTATGTGGTTATGATAAGTATCTACAAGCAGCGCTTAGGGTTAACCTAAGTTGGAAACAGAGGTAGAATAATGGGCGATAACAAAAATAACGGTGACAGCGGCAAATTGCTGTACTGCTCTTTTTGCGGAAAAAGTCAGCATGAAGTCAGAAAACTGATTGCTGGCCCATCAGTTTATGTATGTGATGAGTGTGTTGATTTATGTAATGACATCATCCGTGAAGAAATCAAAGAGATTTCACCTAAGCGTGATGAAGACAAGTTGCCGACACCGCATGAGCTACGCAAACATCTTGATGACTATGTAATCGGTCAGGATCAAGCCAAAAAAGTGCTTTCTGTTGCGGTATACAATCATTACAAGCGTTTACGTAATGGCGCAATAAAAGACGGTGTTGAGCTTGGTAAAAGTAATATCCTGCTATTAGGTCCAACTGGTAGTGGTAAAACATTATTAGCTGAAACACTGGCACGCTCACTCAATGTTCCTTTTGCTATGGCAGATGCAACCACGCTAACCGAAGCAGGTTATGTGGGCGAAGATGTTGAAAACATCATTCAAAAGTTATTGCAAAAGTGTGATTATGACGTTGAAAAAGCTGAACGCGGTATCGTCTATATCGATGAAATTGACAAAATCAGTCGCAAATCTGACAATCCTTCTATTACTCGCGATGTGTCGGGTGAAGGTGTTCAGCAGGCGCTTCTGAAGTTAATTGAAGGTACTGTAGCTTCTGTTCCTCCGCAAGGTGGACGTAAGCACCCACAGCAAGAATTTTTGCAAGTGGATACCTCTAAAATTCTGTTTATCTGTGGTGGTGCGTTCGCTGGACTTGAAAAAGTCATTGAACAACGAGCTCACACAGGAACCGGGATTGGCTTTGGTGCAGAAGTAAAAGGCGAGGCGGATAAAGCCACCATTTCACAAATACTAAGCCAAGTAGAGCCTGGTGATTTAGTGAAATTTGGTTTGATCCCTGAGTTTATTGGTCGTTTACCTGTTGTTGCTACGCTAACTGAGTTAGACGAAGCTGCACTGGTACAAATTCTATCTGAGCCTAAAAATGCGTTAACCAAGCAATATAGCGCGTTATTTGAGATGGAAAATGTCGAACTTGAGTTTCGTGATGATGCATTACAAGCGATTGCTCAAAAAGCGATGTCACGTAAAACGGGTGCACGTGGATTACGTTCAATTGTAGAAAGCATTTTGCTTGATACCATGTACGATATTCCATCGACTCAGGGAGTGATTAAAGCGGTTGTTGATGAATCCGTTGTTAAAGGTGAATCAGCTCCAATTTTGATTTACGAAAATACAGAGACTCTGGCCGCTTCAGGCGAGCAATAATTGTACTGATAACTAGTAAGTTGAAAAATAAGGAGTCCATTGGACTCCTTTTTTCGTATTGACCATTGAAACTGATAACATCACCCCAATATAATCAGTATTAAGTCTATTTCATTAAACGGAATCGAGCCATGACTAAAGAGCGTGAAGCGCATATCGAACTCCCCGTATTACCACTGCGAGATGTGGTGGTTTACCCGCATATGGTAATTCCGCTATTCGTAGGACGGGAAAAATCAATTCGTTGCCTAGAATCGGCAATGGAACAAGATAAGCAAATTTTATTAGTTGCTCAGCGAGATGCAGATCTTGACGAACCGACCAAAGACGACATTTTTGATATTGGTACCGTTGCCTCTATTTTACAGCTTCTTAAACTTCCTGACGGCACGGTAAAAGTATTAGTTGAAGGTGGCCAACGTGCCAAAATCAAGAAATACACTCAAGAAGAAGAGTTTTTTGCTGCAACGGCTGAATACCTAGAGTCTGAGCAGTTAAGTGATAAAGAAGAAGAAGTCTTAGTACGCAGTGCTATTGGCCAATTCGAAGGCTACATCAAGTTAAATAAAAAGATCCCACCTGAAGTATTAACCTCATTATCGGGTATTGATGAAGCGGCTCGCTTAGCTGATACCATGGCTGCACATATGCCATTGAAGCTTGAAGATAAGCAATCCGTGCTTGAGATGATCAATGTCGGTGAGCGTCTTGAATATCTGATGGCGATGATGGAATCAGAAATTGACTTGCTGCAAGTTGAAAAACGCATCCGTACCCGCGTTAAAAAGCAGATGGAAAAAAGTCAGCGCGAATACTATTTGAATGAGCAAATGAAAGCCATTCAAAAAGAATTAGGCGATATTGACGAAAGCCACGACGAATTTGAAGTATTGGCGCGTAAGATTGAAGACGCTGGTATGCCAACCGACGCGAAAGAAAAAGCCATTGCTGAATTAAACAAGCTTAAAATGATGTCGCCTATGTCTGCTGAAGCTACGGTTGTGCGCAGCTATGTTGACTGGATGACCGCTGTGCCTTGGAAGCAACGCTCAAAAATTAAGCGTGACTTAGCCAAAGCACAAGAAGTACTTGATACCGATCACCACGGACTTGAAAAAGTTAAAGAACGTATTCTTGAGTATTTAGCGGTTCAAAGTCGTGTTAAACAGCTTAAAGGACCTATCTTGTGTTTAGTTGGACCACCGGGTGTAGGTAAAACCTCACTGGGGCAGTCAATTGCTAAAGCCACTGGACGTAAATATGTCCGCGTTGCACTAGGTGGCGTGCGTGATGAAGCAGAAATTCGTGGTCATCGCCGTACGTACATAGGTTCAATGCCAGGTAAAGTCATTCAAAAAATGGCCAAAGTGGGCGTTAAAAACCCATTGTTCTTGCTCGATGAAATCGACAAAATGAGTTCAGACATGCGTGGCGATCCATCGTCAGCCTTGTTAGAAGTACTTGATCCAGAGCAGAACGCAACGTTTAACGATCATTATCTTGAAGTTGATTACGACTTATCTGATGTAATGTTTGTGGCTACGTCAAACTCTATGGATATACCGGGTCCTTTACTTGACCGTATGGAAGTGATTCGCTTATCGGGTTATACCGAAGATGAAAAGCTTAATATCGCGAAGAAGCATTTACTGACCAAGCAAATTGAACGTAATGGTCTTAAAGAAAAAGAAATCATTGTCGATGACAGTGCTATTTTAGGGATTATTCGTTATTACACTCGTGAAGCGGGTGTGCGTTCATTAGAGCGTGAATTATCAAAAATTTGCCGTAAAGTAGTTAAGCATATTCTGCTTGATAAAACGGTCAAAGTGGTTGAAGTTAACCAGGATAATTTAAAGTCATTCCTTGGCGTACAACGTTTTGATTTTGGTAAAGCTGAATCGAATAACCAAATAGGCCAAGTGACCGGACTTGCATGGACTCAAGTGGGTGGTGATTTATTAACCATCGAAGCAACATCTGTAGCAGGTAAAGGTAAATTAACCTATACCGGTTCACTCGGTGATGTCATGAAAGAGTCTATTCAAGCTGCGATGACAGTCGTTCGTGCCCGCGCGGAAAATTTGGGTATTAATAACGACTTTTATGAAAAACGTGATATTCATGTCCATGTACCTGAAGGGGCAACACCAAAAGATGGCCCTTCAGCAGGCGCGGCTATGTGTACTGCGTTAGTGTCGAGCTTAACGGGCAATCCAGTTCGTAGTGATGTTGCCATGACAGGTGAAATAACCCTTCGCGGTGAAGTTCTGCCAATTGGTGGTTTAAAAGAAAAGTTATTGGCTGCACATCGTGGCGGAATCAAGCACGTATTGATCCCTCAAGAAAACGAACGCGATTTGGAAGAAATTCCAGCGAATGTGATTGCAGATTTAACCATTCATCCAGTACGTTGGATTGATGAAGTCCTGAAATTGGCGCTTGAGCGACCAGTTGAAGGCTTCGAAGTGGTCAAAAAATAGCTTGTTAGTCAAAAAATTGCTATAGAGCATAAAAAAAATCAAAAAAGGGGCTTAACAAAACGCTGACCTGTGGTAGCCTAGGTTGGTGGAGAGTCAGACGCACCAAGCCCTTGGGGCATCTGACGTTGAGCTGTATCCAATTTCATTTTTTGGTTTTCGTACTAAGTTTGGTGTGTTATCAAGCTTATAAAATAAAGCCTCCGCAGACCGCTCTAAACATAGATTTGGTTGCGGCGCGACAATAACATTCAAGGGGATGACATGAACAAATCTGAACTAATCGAGAAAATCGCATCTGGTGCTGATATTTCTAAAGCTGCTGCTGGCCGCGCACTGGATTCTTTTATCGCTGCTGTAACGGAAGGTCTTAAAGATGGCGATAAGATTTCTCTAGTTGGTTTTGGTACATTTGAAGTACGTCAACGTGCTGAACGTACTGGCCGTAACCCACAAACGGGTAATGAAATTAAAATTGCTGCTGCGAACATTCCTGCGTTCAAAGCTGGTAAAGCGCTAAAAGACGCGGTTAACTCATAGTTAATAACGTTGCCTTTGTAAGGCATTCGTAATACAAGCACTGCTTAGGCGGTGCTTTTTACGAAAAGCAATATTGTTATGTTCTGCATAATCAATATTGGGAGTATTGGGTCATACCCGTGGTAGCGTCTGATAACTCCATATAATTTACAATAAGGCGCATCCACAAGGTGATGCGCCTTTTTATTTTATTAATCGCAACAAGCGAGAATTCAGATGTTAGAAAAAATTCGTGAAGGATCACAGGGGATTGTTGCAAAAACAATTCTAGTACTTGTGATACTTTCTTTTGCTTTTGCCGGTGTGAGCAGTTATTTAGGCTCAAACACGGGTGTACCTGCTGCTGTTGTTAATGGTGACGAAATTAGTGCCAATGAGCTAGAGCAGGCTTTTCAAAATGAACGCTCTCGTATAGAGCAACAGCTTGGTGAAATGTTTACAGCATTAGCCGCTGACGAAAGTTATATGAATGGCATTAAACAAAACGTACTGGATCGTTTAATTGCTGACAAACTCATTGATCAAGCAGCCAATAAACTCGGCTTGCGTGTATCTGATGAGCAAATTAAAAAAGCCATTATTGAAGAGCCTGCATTTCAAACTGACGGTAAATTTGATAATGAGCGCTATTTAGCGGTATTGCGTCAGTTAGGCTACCAAACCACAAGTTTTAGAAACATGATGCGCGTCGATATGACCCGTCGTCAGTTATTAAATGCACTCGTGGGCAGTGAGTTTGTGTTAGACGGTGAAGCTAAGCAACTTGCTGAAGTCCAAGGTCAAACTCGTGATATCCGTTATCTAGTTGTTGATTCAACGCCTTTCTTATCAACTGTTTCTGTGTCTGATGAAGAAGCGCAAAGCTATTATGATGCTAACGTGTCGCAATACATGAGCCCTGAAAAAGTTAGCCTAGAGTATGTTGAATTAAATGCTGCTGACATGGCTAAAAACAGTGACGTCTCTGACGAAGAAGTGAAAACTTATTACGACGAGAACAAAGCACAATATCAAACAGCCGAAAAACGTCTTGCAGCGCATATTTTTGTTGCCGCAACAGATGATGACAGTGCCGACAAAGCTAAAGCTGATGCAATAGAAGCCAAGTTAACCGCGGGTGAAGATTTTGCCGAAGTGGCTAAAACGGATTCTGATGATAACCTTAGTGCACAAGAGGGCGGTAAGTTAGATTGGTTTGAACAAGGTGTGATGGATCCTGCATTTGATGAAGCGCTTTTTGGATTACAAAAAGGTCAAGTTTCATCTATTGTGAAAAGTGAGTTCGGTTATCACATCATCAAGCTATTAGATGTTCAAGCAAGTCAAGCTACTGCTTTTGAAGATGTTAAAGCGAAAATTGTTGCTCAACTTCAAGAAAAGAAAGCACTTGATGTGTTTTATAGCTTACAAACCAAATTAGCTGATACCAGTTACGAAATCCCGGATACTTTAGCCGAAACAGCCCAAGCAGTTAATGCAAAAGTGCAATCAACGGCGTTATTTTCTCGTGATGATGTACCCGCTGAGTTCAATAACCCTGAGTTCATCAAAGCAGCATTTTCTGACCAAGTATTAGCGAGCGGTTTGAATAGTGATGTCATTGAGCTTGCGCCAAACCATGTTGTGGTTGTGCGCATGAAAAAACATCAGACTGCTGGCATCATGAGTTTTGCTGATGTTAAATCGGGTATTGTTGAACGTTTGAAGCAAGATAAAGCCAATGATGGTGCTCGTGATAAAGCTGCTGAGTATATGGCACAGTTAAAAGCGGGTAATGATACCTTAACGGGCGCATCATTAACCACGTTAGCTAAGTTAGGTCGTTTTAATCAGGATATCGATCAAGCTATCACCAATAAAGCCTTTAAGATTGCTGCACCTGCTGAGAATAGTGTCACTATTGATACCGCAGCGTTAGCAACTGGTTATGCGGTGATTGTAGTTGATAAGGTCAATGAAGCCGAAGGCATTAATGACAATCTGATTAAGTCGCTTAAACAGCGTATTGCACCTCAATACAGCGAAGCTGATTACCGTGCTGTAGTTGCCTCACTTAAGGCAGATGCTCAAATTGAGTATCCTGTAGCAGACTAATTACGTTTTCGTAGTCAATGAAATATTAAAGACCTAGGCTCACGTCTAGGTCTTTTTGTTTCTAAGGGGATATCAACCATGAGCAAGGTAACTAGAGAACAAACGAGTAAATTGTTTGCCTTATCGCACTATAATGATGATTCATTCGAGTCCCTTAAAGGAGTGGATTTACAGTTCAAGAACATTACGTTTGAGCGCTGTTACTTCATGCAATGTGATTTTAACCAGAGCGATTTCTATCATTGCCAATTTATCGATTGTACTTTTAGTCAGTGTAACTTGAGTGTGTTGTCTGTGATTGGTACTGAGTTTGATGCAGTTATTTTTCGCGACTGTAAAGCTATAGGTATTGATTGGACTAAAGCCCATTGGCCACAATTTATGACCCAAACTACGATTCAGTTTGAACGATGTTTGCTCGACGGCAGTAATTTTTACTCACTTAATTTACCCGAGCTTACACTTGCTGATTGTCGTGCCCATGATGTCGACTTTAGAGAGGCTAATTTAACTAAAGCCGATTTGCGCTTAACCGATCTTAATCTAAGTCAATTTAGTCATACTAATTTAACCGGCGCCAATTTTACTGATGCGTCGAATTATCAAATTGATATTACGGCTAATACCGTTAAGCAAGCCATATTCAGTCGATTTGAGGCGCTGAGTTTGCTAGAGGGTTTGGATATTCAATTAGTCGACTAGTTTACATCGTCACCTTTTTAACCCCAAAATGCGCTGATTAGACGCGCAGAAACCACAGGTTAATTTACATTTGTGTCGTTATGATAAATATTAGGCTGCGATAATTTACTTCAAAAGGAGAGAGCATGAGCCACAGACTAGATCAAGCATTTGAGCGGGCACTTGCCTATTTAGATCAACACTTAAATGAGCCAGTTGACCTCAACATGTTGGCCAATATTGCCCAGCTTCCCCAAAGCCACTTTGAAGGGTTATTTTATGCGCTGTACCACATATCAATTGAAGCTTATGTCGAACTGCTTAAAAGCTTAGAGGCCGCCCATTTATTAGGTTTTGGTAAGCAGGTACTTTTGCCACTATAGCGGCAAAACTGGCTTATCGTAACCAGCAACACTTTATCGAATCGTTCACTCGCAGTATTGGTCAAAGCCCTGAATCGTTCCAACAAGCGCCTGATTGGCGCAATTTTTTTGCTAAGCAACAACCGCTAAAATCGTTTCAAACGGAAGTTAATCAGCAAGATGAGCAATCTTATTCAGTTGAGATTGTATCGTTTGCTGAGCAAACATTAGCTGTGATGGAACATCATGGTGATCCCCTCGTTATTACCTCAAACCATTGCGCGATTTATTGAATGGCGTCGCCAGCACGGTTTATCTCCTATGGGCAGTAAAACCTTTAATCTGTTTTATTCAACCTCTGAGTCAGCCGCTAAAGCGCAATATCGAATTGATATTGGTGTCTCGTTAGCTAACGAGACACTGACAAGCTTAGAGCCAGTGGCGTTAGAATCGAGCCAGATTAAACTTAAATCGATCCCACAAGGACGATGTGCCATGATCCGTTTAAGTGGCCAGCAAGCGGTCAATGATAGTGGCTTAGGGGTTGCAATAGACTACCTGTATCGCAATTGGCTTGATTTGAACGATGTCAGCTTAAGGAATTTTCCATTGTTTGTGCAGCGAGATGTGATTGCTGACAAGATGATCGAAGAGCAACAAGCAAAATCGTTAGCGGGTTCACCGCAACTGCTTATCTTTTTACCCATAGTTTAAGTTTGTGTTGCAGCGAATATATCCAGCATGCAGCGAGAGTGACACAATGCTAACATGTGTTAATTCTCAGCGTGATCGCTGAAGATTAAGACAATAAAAAAGCCATAATGCACGGCATTATGGCTTTTTTGTTCACACTAGCTAAGAGCGATATTATTTATAATTCAATTACATCAAAGCTAACATTAGGATCGACTTCTGCATCATAATCGATACCATCAATACCAAAACCGAACAGTTTTAAAAACTCTTCTTTGTATTCATTGTAGTCTGTTAATTCGCTCAAGTTCTCAGTAGTCACTTGTGGCCATAAATCACGACAATGCTGCTGGATTTCTTCACGAAGTTCCCAGTCATCAAGGCGTAAACGGTTTTCACTATCCACTGCGGGTGCTTGGCCATCAACACGATACAGGCGCTCACTAAACAAACGCTGTATTTGCTCAATACAGCCCTCATGTAAGCCTTCTTGACGCATCTTTTTAAACACCATAGCAATATAAAGAGGCATGACTGGAATGGCTGAGCTTGCTTGTGTTACGACACTTTTTAGCACTGCAACGTTAGCAGAGCCGCCAGTAGCAGATAATTTGCTGTCAAGGGCGTGGGCTGCACGGTCTAAATCCATTTTGGCTTTACCTAAGGCACCATGCCAATAAATAGGCCAAGTTAATTCAGTACCAATGTAGCTATATGCAACTGTCTTGCAGTTGTCAGCTAATACGCCAGCGTCGCTTAGCGCACTAATCCATAATTCCCAATCTTGGCCGCCCATTACCGTGACGGTATCAGTAATTTCTTGCTCAGTTGCAGGCTCTACAGAAGTGTCAATAATGGTGTTTTTGTTGGTATCAACAGCCGTGGCAGTATAGGTTTGGCCAATGGGTTTCAGTGATGAACGAATAACTTCACCTGTGTCTGGCATTTTACGAACCGGTGAGGCTAACGAGTACACCACCATGTCGATTTGACCTAAATCTTGCTTGATCAATTCAATGACTTTTTGTTTCGCTTCATGGCTGAATGCATCGCAGTTGATACTTTTTGAATATAAGCCTTCTGCTTTAGCAAACTTATCAAATGCCGCTGTGTTGTACCAACCTGCTGTACCTGGTTTGGTTTCAGAGCTGGGTTTTTCGAAAAAGACGCCGATGGTTGCAGCGTCGCTTCCGAATGCTGACGTGATACGAGACGCAAGGCCATAGCCACTTGAAGAGCCGACAACCAATACTTTTTTAGGGCCATTAGCAATTTTGCCTTTGGCTTTAATGAGTTCGATTTGTTCTTTAACGTTAGCTTCACAGCCAACAGGATGAGTTGTGGTACAAATAAAGCCACGAATTTTAGGTTTAATAATCATATTTAAGCTTCTTCCTTTAACATTGGCTCTAGGATAAATAGTTCGACGGCCAAATGGCACTAATTTTTACAAAAACGGCCTCTAAACCATAGTGGTTGGAGCAGTTTAGCGTTTTTGCATAAATTGACTTTGTTCTTGAATGAGTCGCTGAGTATATTCATGCTGTGGTGAAGTAAATAAGGCTTCTGTGGTTGTTTTTTCAACCATATGACCATTTTGCAACACCATGATTTTATCGCTCACATGTCGGATAATATTGAGATTATGCGAGACAAAAATATACGATAACCCCATCTCTTTTTGCAGCTTTAATAGCAGATTAATAATTTGAGATCTAACCGATAAATCTAAAGCTGTTAGTGCTTCATCTGCAATAATAATTTTAGGGTTAAGCATTAAGGCCCGCGCAACGGCGACTCGCTGTTTTTGCCCTTCTGAAATCATGTGTGGATAAAACTCTGCGTGTTCTGGTAATAAGCCCACTTTTCTTAAGGTTTCAATCACCAAGGTTTTACGCTCTTGTGAGTTTAGCTGAGTATTAAACCGTAAGGGTTCTTTAAGCAAGTTACCAATCGATAAACGTGGGTTTAGCGAGGTCGTTGGGTCCTGGAAAATCATCCGGATCAAACGACAGCGTTGTTTTAAATTACGTGAACCTAAGGCTTCACCTTCAAAAAATATTTCGCCGCCACTGCGTTGTTCTGCGCCCACGAGAATTCGGGCTAGGGTACTTTTACCTGAACCAACAGTCCCTACAATCGCTAAGGTTTCACCACGACCCAGTTCAAATGAAACTGGAGATAATGCCTGATAGTATTGAGGTTTAAAATGCTTGTAACCAGTTAAGTATTGTTTACTTAAGTCGGTAACTTTAAGCAATGGCGTCGTCATCTTCTTGCTCACTTTGATAAGGGAAATGGCAGGCGAAATAGCGGTCTTTTATATGTTCAAGATTAGGCTGTTTTACACATTTTCTCTGCGCTTCTGGACAGCGAGGACCAAGTCGACAACCAGCTGGTAAATGTTGTAACGACGGTGACGATCCTTGCAATGTGGGCAAGGTTGCCTTGTGACGCATTTTCTCAGTGTGGTCAGGCAGGTTTTTTAATAATGCCCGAGTATAAGGGTGATAGGGCATTGCGACCATTTCGCTCACAGGTCCAGATTCCATCACCTGACCACTGTACAAAATCGTTAAGTTATCACACCAATGCACCATGGTTTCAAGTTCATGACTTACTAATAAAATAGACACATTTTGCAGTTGGTTGAGTTGCGATAACAATCTAAAAATTTGCGCTTGGGTATTGACCTCCATGGAGTTGGTCGGCTCATCGGCAATCAATAATTTAGGATGATTCGCTACCGCCATCGCAATCATCACTTTTTGGCATTCACCTTCGGACAATTCCCATGGATAACATTTCATCAGCATTCTGGGCTTTTTTATGCCAACTTTGTGAAGCCATTTCTGGGCATTTAAATAGGTATCATGTCCACGGCGCCAAAAAGGAATGTTTTTGTTGGGCACCATAGCTTCGATTAATTGACTACCTATGGTTTTAACTGGGTCCAAACTGCCTGACGGATCTTGGAAAATCATTGCCATTTCGCTACCCATTAGGTTACGTCTTTGTTTGGCGCTCATTTCCAATAGATTTTTTCCATCCCACATCATACGATCGGCAATAATATGCCAATTAGGACCGAGCACGCCTAATATTGCTTTGGCTAATAAACTGCGTCCCGAGCCTGATTCACCTACCAGCCCATGGATCTCTCCGGGATTGATGGTCAAACTGACTTTTTCAAGCACTTTTACTGTGCCCTCAGGGGTATCTAATTCAATGGTGAGATTACGAATATCAAGTAAAGGCATAGGTTAATTTCTTATCGGTGCAAGCGCAGAACGTAAACCATCGCCAACTAAGTTGACCGATAATACGGTAAACAAGATTGCGACACCCGGTATAGTAACCGTCCATGGGGCGAGTAACAAATTATCCAGCCCTTGTGCGACCATAGCCCCCCATTCTGGACTCGGTGCTTGAGCTCCAAGGTTTAAAAAACCCAATGCTGCGATATCTAATATTGCTGCTGATATGGCCATTGTGACCTGAATAATTACTACATCCCACACATTTGGCATAATGACATACCAAAAAATTTGCAATGAATTTGCACCATCTAATTTGGCGGCAGTAACATATTCTTTTTGTAGCTCTTCATGCACAGCGAGATGGATCGCGCGTACAAACTGCGGAACCATGGCAATTCCAACGCCCCAAAACACGTTATTAAGCCCAGGTCCCATTACGGCAACCACTAAAATAGCCATGAGCAACGAAGGGATAGACAGCAATGCATCAAATAAATGACTTAAAATACTCGATTTAATTCCGCGCATCATTCCTGAAAGCGAACCGATAATAAAGCCAATAAATAGCGATGCGGCAACAATAATTAATGACATGCCAAAGGTTAATTGTACGCCGTGTAAAATACGACTAAAAATATCACGTCCTAGATCGTCGGTGCCGAGAAAGTGTTCTACAGATCCGGCAGGATCCCAAGATGGCGGCAACAGCAGTACTTGCTGGTCCTGCATTTCGGGTGAATATGGTGCAAGCAGTGGCGCGAAAATGGTGAGTATTAATAAAAAAATCACTGCCCACAAACCTATCACGGCAAAAGGATTTGCCGAAAATGTTTGCCACATCCGCCACATAGGAGAGGCTATATGGTCTTCTTGGTATATCTTAATTCGAGGCATACAATTCCTTTCTGCTCATTGGATTGATTGCTGTATGCAGTAAATCAATTAAAATGCTTAAGAAAATAATTAATAATGAGACAGATAAAATACCCGCTTGAATCACAGTATAGTCGCGTTGATAAATGCCTGATACTAGCCAACTGCCGACTCCTGGCCATGAAAATATCACTTCAACTACAATGCCATAACTGGCAAATGAGCCTAACATTAAGCCAATACTTTTTATTACCGGAATTAAGGCGTTGGGCAATACATGACGAAACAGAATTTTAGCCGTGTGTAAGCCTCGTGCTTCAGCGGCGCGAATATAGGTTTGATTCATCACATTTAAAATGGCTTGTCGAGTGATCCTCACGACCAAGGTAAAAGGCAATACAGCTAAGGTTACTGCCGGTAATATTAAGTGCAGCAATGCATCATGAAATGCAGGTATCCGATATGTCGACTCGGATAATAAGGTGTCTATCAACATAAACCCTGTGACGGGTTCTATTTCGTACAGTAAATTAATCTGTCCTGAAATAGGCAACCAGCCAAGATTGACCCCAAACCACATGGATAAGCTTAAGCCAAGCCAGAACACTGGGATAGAATAGCCGGTTAAGGTAACAGCTAAAATACTATTCTGCAGTGCTTTATTAGTGCTTAACGCGGCGAGTATGCCGATAGGAACACCAAAGAACACCGCAATAAAACCAGAAAATAACGATAATTCAAAAGAGGCTGGCAATACCGCTTCTAACTCTTCCAATACTTCTTGCTGTGAGTTACTGGAAATACCAAAGTTACCTGATAAGCGTTGGCGCAAGTAGGCGGTAAATTGCAGTAGTTGGTTATCTTGTAATTGGTAATCCTGTTCAATTTGCTGTTGTTGTTCAATCGTTGGATATTGGATGCCCGAAAGTGAATACGCTTTACTTACAGGAAACTGCCCCGATGCCATAAATAATACGGCTATCATTATCAATGATGTAGCCATAAACAGGGTTATGCGACTAAAAAGGTATCGCCACATTTATTCGCTTCCCTCTATTATTTGGGTTGTTTTAGCAAAAGATATACCGCCATAAGGCCTAATTTGCATGGTAGTGATATTGTTCTTTTTTAACACCACTTTTTTAGCATGAGCGAGCGTGACCATTGGAACTTGATCGCTAATAATGGCTTCAGCTGATTGATAAAACGCTTTACGTTCAGGTTGGGTCGACACGCTCTGAGCTTGAGTTAATAGATGTTCGAAGTCTTTTTGGCACCAGCGAGAGCGATTATTGTTAGATGCTAACGCCGCACAACTCAGTAGCGGAGTGAAAAAATTATCAGGGTCACTATTATCGGCATTCCAACCAATGAGAACCGAATCATAATTGGAACTGGCTAGCTTCTGTGTGAACACACTCCAATCATAGCTAATGATATTCAGCTTTACCCCAACTCGGGCTAAATCTGCTTGGATGAGCTCAGCTGTTTTCAGTGCACTTGGGTTATAAATTCGCGCTACAGGCATGGCCCACACATTAATCGATAAATTAGACACGCCTGCTTGTTTAAGTAATTCCTTGGCTTTTTCAGGATTATATTCATTGGGCGATAAATTTTTACTGTAAGCCCAAGATGCTGGTGGTAACACCCCAGTCGCTTCTACTGCGGTATCATTGTACACCACGTCTAGAATGTTCTTTTTATCAATAGCATGTGCAAGGGCTCGTCTTACTCGCACATCATCCAACGGTGGTTTTTGAGTGTTGAAGGCCCAAAATGCGACGTTTAGTCCAGGTTTGGCATCAACAATAATATCTTTATGTTGATCAAGCACGGCTAACTCGCCGGCTTTGGGTAGTGCTGACACACTGCAGTCACCGGTAATTAATTTGGCAATACGTGCGGTGCTTCTGGGAGTGATATCAAACACTAATTGATCGATCTCGACCGTGGGGCCCCAATAAACAGGATTCTTTTTATAACGAATATATTCGTTCTTCACATATTGGCTTAGCTGGAAAGGACCCGTGCCGACCGCATAATAATCAATATCTTCAGGGGTGCCCTGGACTAAAAGCTGATAGCCATATTCAGCCGATAACACAACGGCAAAATCAGTAGCGAGATTAGATAAAAAAGATGCGTCTTTACGCACTAAATGAAAGATAACTTGGTAGTCATTTACTTTTTCAATACTGTCGATTAACTCTGCAAATCCAATGCTTTGAAAAAATGGATAACCAGTTCTACTGACTAAATGGTAGGGGTGGAGCGGATCGATAATACGGTTAAATGAAAACAATACATCATCAGCATTAAAGTCTCTGCTGGGACTAAAATGGCGTGTTTTATGAAAACTCACATGTTCACGCAAGGTAAATTGATAACTTAAGCCATCGTCAGACACCTGCCATGATGTCGCCAAACCGGGTGTGATAACGGCTTTTTCTTGGCTGTAGTTAACTAAACGGCTGTAAATTTGGTGAGAAGTGGCATCAATAGTGGTTCCTGATGTCACAAGCTGAGGATTAAAGCTTTCTGGATTACCTTCGCTGCAATATACCAAGCCAGAAGGCAATTGAGCCTGTCCGCAAGCAGTCAACATGATGCTGGCGAGGCATAAAGACATCAGCTGATACCAGCGTTTTACAATAACAGGCATAGTGTGATCATATTTTTTCGATTTTGAATGTACATTTTAACAGTGTTCATTGCATTGGGGCAATGCGCATGTCCCACCTAGAATCAGCTCTTGTCGAGTAAGTTGTACTTTTTCAAAATTCCGCGCAGTTGATGATAGCTTAAACCTAGTAAATCAGCGGTCTTTTTCTGATTATACTGGCCTTCAGCTAACGCGCGTTGTAATAATTCTATTTCGCTTTTTTCGGTATACTCTTTAAAATCTATTGGAAATTCGATGCTATTGAGCAACACTGATGCATCTGTTTCAGTACTTGGCGCTTGCTGTTCTGTGATGATGTCTGCAACATGTTCAACTGGCGCCGATTGACGCTCGCGGGTTTTGATTCGATTAACCGGACGATAGGGCGATGCAAACGGGTCTAATATAATATGATCAATTTCTTGGCCATCAGCCCCTTCACGATACACACTTCGCTCAACAACGTTCTTCAATTCGCGGATATTTCCAGGCCAGCGGTGCATCATTAATTGTTCTATCGCGAGTGGACTGAATCCACCAAAATACTCTAGTGATAGTTGTCTTGCCATACTAATCGCAAAATGTTCTGCCAACGGCATAATGTCTTCGGTTCTATGCCTTAATGGGGGCAAGGTAATCACATCAAAGGCTAAACGATCGAGTAAATCTGCTCTAAACTCACCATTGTCAGCCAAGGTGGGTAAATCTTCATTGGCGGCACAAATTAGCCGAACATCAGATTGAACCGTTTTACTGCCACCAACCCGTTCAAATTCACCATATTCGATAACACGTAATAATTTTTCTTGGATTAATCCAGATGTGTTGGCTAACTCATCTAAAAACAGTGTGCCACCGTCAGCGCGTTCAAAACGGCCTTCATGTCGTCCTTTTGCACCAGTAAATGCACCAGACTCATGGCCAAACAGTTCACTTTCTAGTAAATTTTCACTCAGTGAAGAACAGTTCAATTTGATAAAGTTTTGATCCCAACGAGGCGATAAGTAGTGTAATCGTTCAGCAATCAATTCTTTGCCAGTACCGCGCTCACCAATGATGAGTATAGGCTTTGATAATGGCGCAACTTTAGACACATGTTCTAATACTTCAAGTAAAGCATTAGATTGGCCGATGAGATTATCTTGCTGGAATTGTTTGCTCACAGTTAGCTTACTCGCAAAATTGTTGGTGAATTCGACTAATAATTAGTGAAAATCATGATAAATGGCTTAAGTGATAAATGAAAGAAAAAGTTAATTTTTTGTTTAAACGCTTGATATTATTGTATTTGGAAATGTTGGCACGTAATGTGTAATACCTATTGCGACATCCATGTTAACTTTGAGGAACACATTATGGGAATTTTCTCTCGCTTCGCCGATATCGTTAATTCAAATATTAGCGCAATACTTGATAAAGCAGAAGATCCAGAAAAAATGGTCCGTCTTATCATTCAAGAAATGGAAGACACACTTGTTGAAGTTCGTTCAACCTCTGCAAAAGTATTAGCTGAGAAAAAAGAATTACTTCGCCGAATTGCTCGCGTTCAAGAGCAGGTCCAAGATTGGCAAAATAAAGCTGAGTTAGCACTATCTAAAGATCGTGAAGACTTAGCAAAAGCAGCCTTAGGTGAGAAACAAAAAACGGTTGGTTTATTAACCAGTCTTGAAAACGAGCTACAAGTTGTTGAAGAACATGTTGCCCGTTTAAAAGACGAAATAGCCCAACTTCAAGAAAAACTGAACGATGCTCGAGCTCGTCAAAAAACCATCATTATGCGTAAGCAAACTGCTACTTCACGTCTTGAAGTAAAGAAGCAGCTTGATTCAAGCAAAATTGATGATGCCATGATGAAGTTTGAACAATACGAGCGTCGAGTTGAAGGACTTGAAGCACAAGTAGAATCATATGATTTAGGTAAAAAGAACGTCCTTGCTGACGAGTTTGCAGCATTAGAGGCAGAAGATTCTGTCAATGATGAATTAGCAGCATTGAAAGCAAAAATGAGTGCAAAAGCACAACCTAAATCGAAAGCGTAAATTTATTCAGAGGTGAGTTATGGATATGGATCTTCTTATTGCACCAATTATCATCTTTATGGTGGTTGTGGCACCTATCTGGTTGGTTCTTCATTATCGCAGTAAGCGACAAGTGAGCCAGGGGCTCACCGAGGAAGAATTCAATCAGCTTAATGGTCTAATCGCTAAAGCAGAAAAAATGAGCGGTCGCATCGAAACATTAGAAGCGATTTTAGATACTGAATCACCAGAATGGAGAGCAAAACATGAGCTCAGCTAATGGTCGTACCCTATACCGCAACCCAAAAAGTGGTAAAGTGGCTGGGGTGTGTTCAGGTCTTGCTGATTACTTTAACTTTGAGACATGGCTAGTAAGAGTGATTGCTGTGTCGATATTGTTACTGGGTGGGACAGGGGTCGTGTTGGTTATTTATATCGCATTATGGATGATATTAGATATTAAACCACAAGACCTAGAACACAAGGAACAGTACAAAGATATTGAAATTAAAAAGAAAGTTTGGCAAGCAGGTGAGCCTGCAAAGCAAGCATTGTTTGATGTTAATCGTCAATTTAATGGATTAGAAGTCCGATTAAGACGACTCGAGGAACATGTCACATCAGACAATTTCGATCTTAAACGCCAAATCAATAGTCTTTAATTCTTCTAATGGGCGGTTATCCGCCCTTGTTCTTTAGGGGGGCCATCAGCCATCATGAGATTTTTAGACCGTTCTTTGTTTCGTGTCACTCAAACCGCGCAATCTTTGGTTCATCGCAGTACAGATCGTCATGTCAGATTAGCCGTTACTGGGTTATCAGGAGCAGGCAAAACAGCTTTTATCAGTGGTTTAGTCAATCAGTTATTGCATGCCGGTAAAAGTGCTAAGCACAATCCGCTACCCTTGTGGCAAGTCGCACGTGAAGGTCGGTTAATTGCCGTTAATCGGGCTATGCAACCTGATTTAGACATTGCCAGTTTTGATTATCAAGGCGCAATGAATGCATTAAGCTCATCACCTCCTTATTGGCCAGCTTCGACCAAAAATATTACTGAATTAGGTTTAGCGATTAAGTACCAGCCACAACAAGGTTTGTTAGCTAAATTGACCGATACCGCAACCTTGTATGTTGATATTGTTGATTATCCCGGTGAGTGGTTACTTGATTTACCTATGCTTAAACAAGATTTCAGCCAATGGTGCTTATCACAACAAATTAATGTGTCATGTTTACGCCACTCACCTTTATTCAGTGCATTTAATCAGGCTGTAGAACAGTTAGACTTAAGTCAATTAGCTGACGAGCAGCAACTTAAACACATTGCCGATTTGTATCAAATCTTATTGGTTGATTTGGTACGACAACAGGGCTTTTATCACGCGCAGCCTGGGCGCATGTTATTACCAGGAGAGTATGAAAATACTCCATTATTGACATTCTTTCTTGCTTAGTTTAAGTCCTATTGAGCACACAGAATTATCAGCAAGCTCAAGTAACTCAAACTACCACGTTCTTAAACGCCGTTATGATCAGTACGTATCACAAGTGGTTAAGCCTTTTTACCGCGACTACTTTTCTCGATTTGATCGTCAACTAGTATTGGTTGACTGTTTAAACGCACTTAATCATGGTCAGGCACAATTTAATGACATGGGGCGTGCGTTAAACAGCATTATGGAAAGTTTTCAGTTTGGCCAATCGGGCTTAATTAAACGTTTATTTTCACCACGGATAGATAAAGTGTTATTTGCTGCCAGCCAAGTAGACCGAGTGACCCGTGATCAGCAAAGTCATGTGCTTAGTTTGTTAACCGCCATGCTGCAACAAAGCCAGCATTATGCCAACTTTGAAGGCAGTGAAGTTGAAACCATGGCGATAAGTGCCATTAAAGCCACTCAGCACGGGATGGTTAATATAGCGGGGGGTCAACAAGAAGTGGTAAAAGGCACTGGGCTTGATGGTAAGCAAGTCACTGTATACCCAGGAGATGTACCTACATCATTACCCGATGCTCAGTTTTGGCAACAACAAGGTTTTAGCTTTAGTGCTTTTCTACCGCCCAACTTGAGCCATATGCATGATAATAATCCGCAATTCGAACACATTCGTCTCGACCACCTGTTGGAGTTTCTATTAGGCGATAAATTATCTTAATAGTTTTTATTTTGAGAATAAATGTGAGCATTAGTTATGAATGAACCTACACGCAATTCGCCGATAAAGAAATCGCAATTATTTACCGAGTCAGACCTTATTGTGGCAGATGAAACTCATTCTGCTGAACAAACTATTAAGCCAACTAAATCGTTTGAAGAAGTTGATTTTATTTGTGAGCAATCACTAACAGAATTACCAGCATCAATGGAAGAAAGCATTCAACCTCCAAAATCAAAGCGTTGGTCGCTACTGGCCAAACTGTCAGTATTTGCTTTGGTGCTATTGGTTGTAGTGCAAACCGTGATGGGCTTAATTGATTCTTTGCAGCAAAGTCCATGGTTATTTGGTTTTTATGCCACAGTGCTGGCTATTGTGAGTTTGTGGGCATGTGTGATTAGCCTCAAAGAATGGCGCAAATTAGTTAATCTTAAAAAGGTCAGCGATCATCAAGCTACAGCTGAACGATTGTCACTAAGTATGCAAATGGGCGAGGCCAAATCATTTTTGGCACCAATATTGGCAAAATATCCTAATAACCAGGCTAAACAACAATATTTACAAGCCTGTAGCCATGAACATAATGATGCTGAGATTGTATTATTATTTGAAGATATTGTGTTGTCCGAACGTGATTTACTGGCCAAGAAACGTGTTAACCGCTTTGCTGCTGAATCGGCATTACTATTAGCCGCAAGTCCATTAGCTGCTTTGGATATGGCTATTATTTTGTGGCGAAATCAAAAAATGATTAATGAAGTTGCTGCAATTTATGCGGTGGAATTGGGGTACTGGAGCCGTATAAAACTGATCCGTAGCATTGTGACTAATATTATTTATGCTGGCAGTACCGAGGTGATTACCGATTTAGGAACCCAATTATTATCAGTAGAAATGACTGGTAAGTTATCTGCCCGAATTGCACAAGGGCTTGGTGGTGGTTTACTTACCGCACGGCTAGGTTATCAAGCGATGACCTTGTGTCGTCCCATTGCCTTTAATAAACACAATAAGCCTAAATTATCACATGTACATCAGCATTTACTGGGCGAATTAAAGCAGTTTACGTCGTCAATGATGTCTAAAAGTAAATCGAAACAAACTCAAACAGTCGACAAGAGTGAATAAAAAATATGTATTTTTTTTGAACAATTCGATTTTATTGACTACATTTAGCCTCCGATCCGCAAACGGTAAAGCGTTGCGGATCTTTCGAGCTTGGTAATGGAGAAGGACAACATACCAGCAAATCAAGGAAAGAAAGGAGAATCGAATGAAATCATTGACTTTAACAGCAGTGTTTTTAGGGGCCTGCTGCTTGTTCAGTAGCCATACCTACGCAGCAGAAACGGCCAAGACGATGGCCGAACCCACAAAAAAAGTGACTAAAACGGTTGAGACAACATCAACCAAAATGGAAAAGATCAATATTAATAAAGCCAGCGCAGAAGAATTACAAGCGCTCAAAGGTATTGGGCAAGCCAAAGCACAAGCGATTGTGGATTATCGAACCAAAAACGGTAAATTCACCGATGTGCAACAGCTCACTTTGGTTACTGGTATTGGTGATAAGTTAGTTAGCCAGAATGCCGAGAATATGAGCTTTTAGGCTAGATGCTCAGTCACACTAAAAACGGAAGCAATGGCTTCCGTTTTTTATGCAAAGCTAAAGTCATCTCAGTAAAAACTAAAATCTAGCCTTATGTCAGCTGATTATTGAGCGTTGAATGCTTGGCCATTTGTACCAATAGATTCATTACCCATCAAAAATAAATACGTAGGCATGATTTCTTGTGCTGTTTTCAATGTCTGTGGATCTTCACCAGGATAAGCTTTTGCGCGCATTTCAGTGCGAGTCGCACCTGGGTTAATACTATTGGCTCTTACGGAAGTGTTATCACATTCATCGGCTAAAACTTGCATCATGCCTTCGGTAGCAAATTTAGAAAAAGCATAAGGTCCCCAATAAGCACGCCCTTTACGACCCACACTGCTTGAGGTAAAGATAATTGAGGCATGTTCACTTTTGCGCATAATCGGCAATAACGATTTGGTCATGATGGCTTGAGCGGTGACATTCACTTTTAAAATGGTTTCAAGAGAGGTTAAATCAATATGCTCAAATGGCCCTAATGCCCCCAATTGTGACGCATTATGCAATAAGCCATCTAAACAACCAAACTGTTCAGCAATGGTGTCTGCCATATCAATATAATTCTGTTCAGTCGCACCTTTCATATCTAAGGGCACAATAGCTGGTTTTGGATATCCAGCATTCACTATTTCATCGTATACATTTTCAAGTTTTTTGACCGTTTTACCCAGTAAGATAACGGTTGCGCCGTGTTTCGCGAACTCGATTGATGCTGCACGGCCAATACCGTCTCCAGCACCAGTAACCAAGATTGTTTTGTTATTCAGTAAATCTTTTGTCGCTTGATATTCCAACATGATTAATTATTTCCTCTACGCGCAATCGCCCGTCAAATCTAGTACCGGATAAAAAATAAACGACCGTTTGAAACAAATGATTGATAATTGTGTATGAATAGGTCATTTGCATGTAACAAACTTGTAGCTAACTCAATAATTTTACGTTAACTTGAGAATAGTTGAGGACTAACATAAGTCCTTATTTGGTCGCATGATAGGACTATTGTGACCAATTCTTGGGGAAAACAAAATTATTAAAACAAGATTTGGGGAAAAAAAGATGAAAAGACTCATTTTGGGTGTTGCAATTGCATCTGCTCTTGGCTTAACGGCATGTGGTGGTGATACTTTTAACGAAGCAAAAGATAATGTTGAACCTTTGGTGCCTTTATCACACGTTCAATTCGATCCTGCTAATGGCAAGCTACCTTTACCGAACGATTTATTGTTTAGTGGCACCACGGATGGCACGTTGACAATTCCGGGTGAAACCGGTGTCGATTATACCAATCCTCAAACCGCACTGGGTGCATTAGATGGATGGTCAACTAGCTCACCAATATCAATAACAATGGAGTTAGCAAAAGACCTTCAAGGTAACGCATTAACGATTGATGCTGACTCAGTATTCCAGCCAGGCGCGGTGCGCGTTTTTGAAGCCACAGTGGGCGGTTCATTATCTACCGATCCTGAGTGTACTTCACAGGCCTCAGTTTCAGCTTGTAAAGTGGGTGAAGAATTAACATTTGGTGTTGATTTTGTGACTAAAGCCTCAGGCAACAACGTTGTTATCGTGCCACTTAAGCCGCTTAAGCCGATCCAATCTTATTTATATGTTGCAACTGATTTAATCCACGACTCATTGGGTCGAAGTATTGCTGCATCGACGACGTATAACTTATTAAAATTAGATATTGAAACTAAGCCGCTAGAAACTGCAGCGCAGTTACAATTACAAGGTTTAGTTAATAGCTACGAAAAAGGGGCTGCAGCAGCCCATGGTGTTGATCCAGACAATATTATTTACTCTGGCTTATTTACCACTCAGTCAGTTGCTAACGTATATGAAACCACTAAGTTATTAATGGCATCTAATCCTGCCTATACACCTTCATTTGTCCAAGCGCCAACACCAGCAGGTTACACGGTTGCTCAGGCTGTTGGTTTAACGGAAGCGAGTGGTTTAGCTTACACGCTAGCCAATATTGCCGACGTGTATACGGCAAAAATTAAAGTGCCATTCTATGGTGACTGTTCTTCTGCCAGCTGTGTGATTCCTGTTGTTGATGGTAAGCCAACTGCACCAAACGGTCGCTGGTTTGCTCAAGGTGATAGTCCAGTTTCAGTATTGTTGTCACTTCAGGCGGGAACATTAAGCCAAGCTAATTTCTTCGCTCAAGCGTCTGAGCAAGGTGTTGACCCACAAGCTGCGTTAGCTAATCCTGCATTACTTGCTGGTAAGCAATGGATGCTTGACGACGGCACATCAGCTGATAAAACTAAGCACCTAACTCGTCTTAATCCAATCCCTGCTATCAAAGGTTATGAAACTATTCCAGTGCAAATTACCATACCCAACGCGGCTAAATTAGCAGCGTTTCAAGGTGATGCGTTTGTTGCACCAACCAATGGCTGGCCTGTGACAATTGCTATGCATGGTTTAGGCGGTGGTAAAGAAATGGCGCTAGCTTATGCAGGAACTTATGCAGCTGCTGGTGTAGCGACTATTTCAATCGATATGCCTTTGCATGGTGCTCGCTCGTTTGATTTAGATAAAGATGGTATCTATGAGATTTCAGCAACAGCACCTGCGTTTGGTAATGTTGTTGGTACTCCTGATGCTTTCGAAAATGGTAACCCGCTAGTGTTTGTTAACATTGCTAGTACATTAACAGTGCGTGATAACTTCCGTCAGGCAACCTTAGATCATTTAGCATTACGCTTATTATTGACCGGAATGGCGCAGCAATTAGCGGCGGCAAATCAACCACAAGTGTTTGATGTGTCTAAAATCAGTGCGCAAGGCTTAAGCTTAGGTGGCATTGTAGGAACAACATTTGCTACTTATGCCAGCACAGGTTTAGTTAACCCAATGACGGGCGATACTTTACCTAACGCTTATGCGATTAACGCAGCATCGTTAGTGGCTCCTGCGGGTGGTTTGGCTGGTGCATTTGCCGGCTCTGCTGCTTTTGGTCCACAATTATTTGATAATGTCACAGCTTCAAGCACGTTCGCTGCTCTATTAGCTACGGCAAATACTGCCGGTTACGAAGAAGGCACTCCTGAATATGCTGCGTTAGTACAAGCGGTGTACGCTGGATTTATTCCATCGTTTGCATTAGCGGTACAAACTGCGATGGACTCTGCAGATCCTGTAAACCATGGTGCAATGTTAGCGGCAACAGGTTTACCTGTTCACTTAATTGAAGTTGCTGGCGATGCGACAAACTTACCAGACCAGACATTGCCTAACAGCGTTGAAGGCTTCCCATTATCGGGTACTGAGCCTTTAATTAGTGCAATTGGTTTAGGTTGTGTTGATTCAACTATGCCAGGCTCAGGTGCGGTTCGTTTCTCTAAAGGTCATCACAGTTCTATTGTGAGCCCAGGTGAAGTGGAAGGTGTCACTGACGGTATGGCTGCTGCAGCAACAGCTGAAATGCAATCTCAAGTAGCTGGATTTGCTAAGTCGGCAGGTGCTGGACAAGCAACGATAGTCGTGTCAAATAGCGATGTTATTAAGAGTTGTAACTAATACTTACTAATTAGTGTTCGTTTTTAATTAAAACCCAGCAATTTGCTGGGTTTTTTATTCTCTATTTATTGGTGATTACTGTTAAAATGTCGCCAGAATGTTTTCCTTGTATGGAGCGAGATTTGGAATTTTTATATGAATACGGCTTATTTTTAGCGAAAGCTGTGACAATAGTGCTAGCGATAGCTGCCGTGGTGATCTTGGTGCTCGCTAGCAGCATGAAGCATAAAGCTGATAAAGGTGAATTACGCCTGACCGATATTTCAGACGAGCTAATTCAACTTAAACATGAGTTGAAAGAAGAACTACTGACTAAAAAGCAATTTAAGGCTTACGAAAAGCAAGTAAAAGCAGAAGAGAAAGCCGCGGAGAAACAAGATTTAACCAAAGGGAAAGTATTTGTAATTGATTTTAAAGGCAGTATTGATGCCAGTGAGGTTGCCTCATTACGTGAAGAGGTGACGGCTATTCTAACGATTGCCGATAAAGATGATCAAGTGCTGGTTAATGTTGAAAGTGGTGGCGGTATGGTTCATGGCTATGGCCTAGCATCAAGTCAGTTAGACCGTTTACGCCAAGCCAATATCCCCTTGTCGATTTGTATTGATAAAGTGGCAGCAAGCGGTGGCTATATGATGGCGTGTGTGGCTAACAAAGTCTATGCCGCACCATTTGCTATTGTTGGGTCGATAGGAGTTGTAGCGCAGGTGCCTAACTTCAATCGTTTACTTAAAAAGCATGATATTGACTATGAGCAACACACTGCTGGTGACTTTAAGCGAACGTTAACGGTATTTGGTGAGAATACAGATGAAGGTCGTGCTAAATTCCAACAAGAGTTAGAAGAGACACACGTGCTATTTAAGGCGTTCGTTGGTCGTTATCGTCCAAGTATGGACATCGCCAAAGTCGCCACTGGCGAGCATTGGTATGGTCAACAAGCGATCGATTTAGGCTTAATTGATGAAGTGTCTACCAGTGATGATGTGATTCTGAACTTTGTAAAAACTCATCAAGTCATCAAAATTAGATATCAAATGAAGAAAAAGCTGGCTGATAAAATTGCCCATGGTGCCTCGTTATCAGTTAATGCTGTCATGAATAAACTGATTGAGCGCAATCAATCGGTTTAATCTGATTATGGTAAGTAAAACGTTTTATCATAAAAAAACGACAGCCTTTGCTGTCGTTTTTTATATTAAGCATCAAACTGAATGATTCAGATTATTGTGCTTTATAACTAATATGCTGGTGGAAGCGTAAGATGACATCAACGTGTTCTTTGTCGATATCAAATTCTTGCGTAAATATTCGTAACGCATCTTCAACTTGGTTCATAAAGCGACCATAGCCTTCATCTGTTTCATCACTCTTGCCAGCGACAATAACAAAACGAAATACATCGACTAGTTTATTGCTGTCCCAGTGACCGATAGGTGCTGGTGATTGGACATTTGGGTCAAAACCAATCATTTGGAATTCATCAGTGCTAGTAAGTTGCTCATATTTACTATTACGTACCAATGGCAACTTACCATTAGCAACCATAGCGACACGGCTTAATTGTTTACTTTGGGTAGCTTGGACAAACTTGTCATAAACATTTTGATAAATACTGCCAAAGTCGACATTATTATTAGCCAGTAATTGTTTTTTAATCCTGCGATCAACTGGGATATTGATGGTAACGTAGTTTAGAGTACTGACGTTTTCAGGCAGTTCACAGTGACGACGTTGGTAGCGACTATCAACCGCTCGTAATTTATACCCATAAGTTTCTTTTAAGCCTTTGGCTTTGGCAAAAAAGTCATAAGAAATATGTTGATGGTCACGAATTTTAATCGGCACATTCTTAACGGGCAATAATGGCGCTAGTTCAGAAATAAAATGCTGAACTTTACTGTGGAAACTCGCTGAATTACTGCGTAGATCATCACCTGTGGCTAGGAACACAATACGTAATTTGCGTGCTCGAAACCCAGGGGTGCTGTGGATTCGGTTAGCTTCATGGTGGGCTGGATTATAAAAGAAACGTAATTGTTCGTTTGAACTTAAGCAGTAAGCTTCGCTATGGAAACGAACCATAGGCAGTTTGTCAGTGGTGACAACGTGGACGTTATATAATTCTTGTTTTTCGGCGAGTTGATAGACAAGTTTACTAAACTCATCATAACAAGTTTCTAAGTCAGCATACGTATTAAGGTATTCATCGGTTAATGGAAAACCAATGGTAATGTATTGATTTTTACGTGTTGCTGTTGGCAAGTATACTTTTTTTTGACGACTGACGGACATATTATTTCCTTATTGCCTTTGTTGTTGTCTAAAGTTTATCGTTATTTATTGATTGTGATTTAATCTGCTTGCTGTGTCCATTTTAAACACAGATGCTTAAATTAAAATGACTTTTGATCACTATATTAATTTTTTTTTAACATATTAAGCAAAACTCATTTAATTTTAAGTGTTTACTCGGATAATACTTGGGTGATCCAAGGTAACATCCATTGCGTAATAGTAGCTTGCGCCTGCTCATTTGGGTGAATGCCATCACGCTGCATTAGAGATTTGTCTGGCGCAATATCTTGCATGAAAAAGGGTATTAGCTTAATGCTATATTCATCGGCCAATTGGTGGTAAATCTGAGTAAAAGATTTGGCGTACCTAGGGCCGTAGTTAGGTGGTACCATTATCTCGGTTAATAAAACATTGGCGCCATGTTGCTGTGATAAGGTAATGATTTGTGTAAGATTTGATTTCAGTTTGCTGGGCGGAAAACCCCGCAATCCATCGTTACCGCCTAGCTCAATGACAACTAAGTCGGGTTGGCTTGAGGTCAGTAAACCCGGGAGTCTTCGTAATCCTCCCGCCGTGGTCTCACCACTAACAGAGCCATTTATAATTTGATGCTGTGGCAGTTCGTTGCGGAGTAATTGCACCCATCCTTGCTCTTCTGACATGCCATAGCCTGCACTTAAGCTATCACCCAATATCAAAATCGTGGCAGCATAGGTTGGTACACTCATTACTATCAGTAAAAACACACTACTAAGCACGCGTTTAAGTGACGAATAGAAGAAGGATTGTATGTCTAATAATATCGATCGAAATATCAGTGCCATTACTGTAACTAACCTCAATAAAACTGTCGTGACCCAAGAGGGAGAGTTGACTATCCTCAACGGCATTAATATAGAAGTCAAGCAAGGAGACAGTATCGCCATTTTGGGACCATCAGGTTCAGGCAAGTCGACACTGCTAGGTTTGCTTGCTGCATTAGATACTCCTAGCTCTGGTGAAATCGTGTTAGATGGTGTAGCACTATCTGGGTTAAATGAAGAACAAAAAGCCGCATTGCGTAAGAAAAAAGTCAGTTTTATCTTTCAGTCATTTATGTTGGTTGACACGTTAACGGCTTTAGAAAATGTCATGTTACCAGCAGAGCTTTCTGGTGTTAAAGATGCCAAACAAAAAGCTCAATCCATGCTAGAGCGTGTTGGTTTATCTCATCGATTAAATCACTTACCTAAACAATTATCCGGTGGGGAGCAGCAACGTGTTGCCATTGCTAGAGCCTTTATTTGCGAGCCTAAAGTATTGTTTGCAGATGAACCCACAGGCAACTTGGACAGTGTAAACGGTGACAAAATTGCTGATATGCTGTTTGCTTTAAACCAAGAAAGTGACACCACGCTGGTCTTGGTGACTCATGATTTGCATCTTGCGAAGCGCTGTGGCCGGCAGTTAGTGATGGAAAATGGTCACTTATCAGAACCCAATGTAGTCAATCTCTCGAGTCAACAACACTCTGAGTTTACTGCGGAGGTTAATTAATGGAATGGCAAATTGCGTGGCGCTTGTTTAAACGTGAACTCGCTCAAGGGCAATTAATTCTTATTGTATTGGCGATTACCTTAGCAGTGTTATCAGTAACTGGGCTTGCGCGAGTCAGTGAGCGTTTACAAGTTGCTATTAACGGTGAAGCGGCCAACTTTATTGCTGCCGACCGTATTATTGACTCGCCAGTTGAACTTGACCCACAAGTGCTGACCATAGCGGATAAGCTTGGTCTCGCCCATGTCACCAATATGCAATTTAATTCGATGGTATATTCCGGAGATAAATTTCAGTTAGTGACGGTCAAAGCTGTAGGTGATGGTTACCCATTAAAAGGCGATATCGAACTCAGTAGTGGTGTCACTCAGGAGTTGCCAAAGACAGGTCAAGCATGGTTTGAGAGTCGTCTAGGCGGTTTACTTGGTTTCCCGCAAAGCATTGAGTTAGGCAATAGTGAGCTATCACTAACCGAAGAGATTAAGCGTTTACCTGATGCTGGTTTTAATCCGTTTGCATCTTCGCCAGTGTTACTGATCCGCCTAGATGACGTGGCGGCGACAGGTATTATTCAGCCTGGCAGTAGGGTGACTTATTTATACCAATTTACCGGAAATGCTGATCAATTAACCGTATTTGAGCAGCAAGCTAAACCTTTACTCAATAACAGCCAACGATGGGTAGACGTGCAGTCGGGAGATTCTCCGATCGCTTCGGCGGTGCAACGTGCTGAGCGATTCCTGCTGCTTGCCAGTTTACTCGGTATAGCCCTTGCGTGTGCGGCGATTGGTATTGCGGCGCAGCGTTATTGCCAACGCCATTACGATGTCGTTGCCATGCTCAAAACCTTTGGCGCCTCGGGTAAGCAAATTAGAGTATTATTCGGACTGCATCTGTCTTTGGTTACTTTACTGGGGATTGCACTGGGTCTGCTTGGCGGAGTATTACTTGATCTTGGTATAACGGCATTTCTGCCTAAAGAAATCGCCGCTTATTCACCACCATACTTACGCCCTGTATTACTAGGCGTTAGCACGGGTTTGATTAGTGCATTTATGTTTTCGGCTTATCCATTAATGCGCTTGTTAGCCATTCCGCCCTTAAGAGTATTGCAGCGTCAATTAGAAGGTTTGCAACTGGGGATGTGGTTACATCTGCTATTAAGTTTGGCTGCCATGGCTTTGTTAGGCTATTTATATTCAAGAAGTTTAGCCTTGACCATGACAGTGGTGCTTGCAGTACTACTATTAGGTTTGTTATTAAGCGTGCTTGGATTTGTGATGATCCGTTTTGGTCATGGTATTGGCATGAAAACCACCAATCCTTTCCAATTAGCTTTGGCTGGTCTTCGCCGCCGTGCGCGCCAAAATGCGGTGCAATTAGTCGGTTTTAGCAGTGCGTTAGTATTACTGTTAACGATTTTGGCTTTGCGCCAAGATTTACTCAATGAATGGCAAAAGCAGTTACCTGAAAATGCCCCTAATTACTTTTTAGTCAATATTGCGCCTGAAGATGCTAAACCATTGAATGACTTTTTGACGCTTAATCATATTAATGCGACTGACATTTATCCTGTGGTTCGTGGTCGTTTGACACATATTAATGATGAAGAGTTGATTTCAGGCAAGCAGTCTGAGGACGGTGTTGAAGGGCGAGTAGGTATTTCTCGCGAACTAAACCTAACGTATCGAGAGACCTTACCACCTAATAATAAGCTCCTTGAAGGTGAGTTTAATCAGGCTAGCAATGATGTGTCGGTTGAATCTGGTGTTGCTGATCGCTTAGGTATAGTGTTGGGCGATAAGCTAACCTATAGCATAGATAATCAAGCCTTCTCGGTTAAGGTTACCAGCATAAGGCAGGTTCAATGGGAAACTCTACAGCCTAATTTTTTCATGATTTTTACCCCAGAAGCATTAGCGCCATTTGCCTATACCTCGATGGCGAGCTTTCATCTTAATGATGCGCAATTAGCCGCGGACGGCAGCCTACTGAGCGCGAATCAAGTGGTGCTGCAATTGATCCAACAATTCCCGACGGTATCGATTATTGATGTTGGCGCTATGGTTGAACAGTTACGACAAATTATCGATCAAGTGTCATTATCTTTGTCATTAGTGTTGGTTCTAGTGTTACTGGCCAGTGCTTTAGTACTGATAGCCCAGACTGAAGCTGGTATGGCGACTCGGCAGCGAGAATTGGCGGTATTGCGTACGTTTGGTGCATCGGGTTGGTTATTAAGAGCGGCTACTGGATTTGAATTTGCTTTACTTGGGGCCATCGCAGGTTTATTGGCAGTCATTGTTGCTGAGTTTGCTTTGTACATGCTTAAAACCCAAGTGTTTGAGTTGGTCGTTTATATGCATTGGCCTTGGTGGGGGATCACACCAATTGCTGGAGCAATCATTGTGGCGATTCTTGGGGTATGGCGTTGTCGTCAGTTACTTAATAAGTCGTGCAGTGACATGTTAAAAGAGGGCTAAAGTACTTATAAATATTAAGGGAGATGCATCGTCATCTCCCTTTTTTATGCTGCTTTTTTACCTTAGTTAATCACTGATGTGATTACTTTTGGGGCATTTTATATTGCGTTGAGCAATACGCTCTATCAATTCCTTCTGGGCGCAGTTTAAGGTGCTTGGTTTTACGGCCACTAACACGGGCTCTCCACGACTTAAAGCTATTGGGTTTGAGTGATGAGCGCATAAGTTTAATCACATTTGATTCGGTTAAGCCATAAAGGTGCTCAATGGCTTCAAATGGCGTGCGGTCTTCCCATGCCATTTCAATGATCCTTGAAGTGTCTTGTGGTGATAGCATTGAGTATCATAATGTTATTGGGTTTGCACTTCAGTACGTTAGTTAACTGAGTTTAGATTAGTGTTTGTATGATTTGTGCTAAGGATTAATCAATTTGTTAAAGTATGGACCTAAGTTAACTAACCCTAATGGTTAACTCGAGTATAAGTGAGTGATGTTTATGTAGCGTGAGTATATGATGCGTCTTGACCAACTGGAGTGTAAAAGTTTTTATCAACTCAATCTCAAGTCATTGATACTATAAATTAAGATAAGGTTTTATCAATACGAGTACGGGGGGCGGCGATTTAAGTTGGCTTACAGTATAATTCAGTTATATTAAATAATGTTCCGTGTCGATTTCTTGGAGTACAGTGGTTAATTTGGTGATTAAACAGTGTAAGTTCTGAATCATGTATGATTTAGTCCACCTTGATAAATCGTTGTTGGGGGAAAATATTGTCGATGGAACATAAGACACCACTCTCATATCATTTTAAAGACAAACATATATGGTTTGACATGACCATGCTGGTGGCTTTGTTCGTGGTGGCAGCCTACGTTCCTCTTTTAAAAATTGTTCCTTTAGTTGCCTGTCTTGAGTTATTCAGCTTTTTTAGTTTTCACTTGCTAGCAAAACGTCGCCGATTCCAGTTACAGGGTTTTCTGGGGGGATTTATTTCCAGCACGGCAGTTTTTATACAAATACTAAATGATAAAAAATTTGCATCAACAAGTGAGCGTGACTTGTTACTGACATTACTGTTTGCCTTATGCTCTATGTTACTGGAATGCCTATTTATTATCTTTTTTTTGGCAGAGCAATTATCCTTTATTTTTTACATCCCCTTTGTCACACAGTTAATGTTTTTTATTACGGTGATTACATATGTGCAGATCCCATCCAATTTGCTTTTTTTAAGCAATCAATCAAGACAATCTACAGTTGATATTGAGCTATTAATTGATCATCCAATAAGCTGGAAAAATGTCGCTAAGCTATCTATTTTTATCCTCGCACTTGTTTATGGCATGAATTTTATCGGCAGTGAACTTGGTCTATCTCGAGGGATCAGTACTTTGCTAGTATCATTTTTTGAAGCTCATGCCATTCTAGTCTCTGTGATGACCGAATGGTCGATGAATCCGCAGGGTATTGATTTAATAACATTATTGTTGTTAATTTTACTCGGTAACAGCATCAGTAAATCGTATCTGGTATTTAAAGGAAGCAATTTTTCTCACAAATGGTTTTTTATTGCAATGATGTTGGTGGGGTTTGCGTTAAGTGTCGGTGTTACATATCTTTGCTCTTTATTGCTTGAGTAATCTGTTGGCTATTTCCCCTAATACCAATAGTAATAGCAATTTATGTCTGTGGCATAATATCCGCTTGAGTAGCCAATAGAAAATGATTATCCCAAGTTAAGGTTATTTATGCGTCTTGATCGATTTGTTTGTAAAAGTACTGAGTTATTAAAGTGTGACGCTATCCAACATATCCATAATGGTGAGGTGTGCGTAAATGGTGTGGCTGTTAGGAATGAAGCTGTTCAGGTGCATGAAAATAATCAAATTACCTTAAAGGGTCAAAACCTTACTGCTCGAGCGTTTCGTTATCTGTTAATCAATAAACCCGCCAATATGCTTTGTTCAAATGTTGATGGTGTCTATCCGTCGATTTTTTCATTATTGGATGTTGAACGTTTATCTGAACTCCATATTGCCGGGCGCTTAGATGCCGATACTACTGGGTTAGTTCTAATTACCGATGATGGTCGTTGGACTTTTGCGATTACCTCTCCTTCAGGCGAGTGTCATAAAGTCTACCGGGTTAAGTTAGCCAAACCGCTGGTTGATGATGCCGCAGAACGTTTTTTACAAGGCATTGCTCTTGATGGTGAGCAAGGGCTTACATTACCGGCGGTATTGCAAATCATCACAGCCAAAGAAGTCTTGCTGACATTAACTGAAGGCAAATTTCATCAAGTTAAGCGCATGTTTGCCGCAATAGGTAATAAAGTACACTCACTTCATCGTGAAAGCATTGGTGCTGTCAACGCCGATGTGGAAGTCGGGCAGTGGCGGTATTTAACCGATGCAGAAGTTAAATCATTTAATGCTTAATTAGAAAATGTAAGTGGGTGTGATAACCATGAGTAGAACGTTCGTTACCGCAGTTCAATAATCTGCAAACGGCTCGTTATTGATTAAGTCTGTAATACGGGACTGCGCCAAACTAGCAAACAATAGCCAGTTTGATTGACATAAGCCAAATGTGGTTCTGCTGGTTTCCATATTCCTTGTTAGCCGAAGTTGCAGTAATTCTTCCCCGTTTGTGGAAATCAGTTAGCATTGCAGATATCGCTGCGATGATTTTTAATTTATCAAAAAATAGTATAACGATAAATTTATATTATTTACTGTGTGATCGTCAGCCTAAAAATGGCTATGCTAGTGTCTTGCTTGATAGCCATTAATGAGAGTGTACATAGATGGCTGCGATCTAGTATCTGATGCAATAGAGGCTTAGTATGTTAAATCAACAATGGTTAACGACATTTATTAAACTGGTTGAAATAGGGCATTTTACTCACACGGCAGAACAGCTTTTTATGACGCAACCGGGTGTCAGTCAGCATATTAAAAAGCTTGAACAGCAGGTCGGTGTTGATTTACTCATTCGAATAGGTAAAAGCTTTGAACTGACGGAAGCGGGGATTATTTTACATCAACGGGCGTTAGTTTGGCAGCAACAACAACAGCAAGTATTGTCACAATTAGCAGTTGATGATGAGCATATTGGTGAGTGTCGTATTGCCTGCTCAGGTTCAATGGCCTTACTGCTATATCCTCACCTTATTGACTATCAGTTGCCATATAATCAGCTACAAATCTATCTGGAAGCGGCGCCCAATAAACGTATTATTGATAGTGTTATGGCCAATACTATTGATGTGGGCATTATTACCCAATCGATTAATATGGATGAGCTGGTGGTAACCCCATTAGCCGCACAATCATTGTGCTTAGTGTTGCCTCAGTCATACCCTCATCACTCTGTTACATTTGAACAACTCATGGCGCTTGGCATGGTGAGTCATCCTGATGCTATGCATTATTGGTCGCAAATAGCCTGTCAGTACTTCAGTGAAAAACAGGTTCTAGCATTGCAAGTGCCTATCCGCAGTTATGTTAACCAATTAAACCAAATTCTGGTACCTGTGGCTAAAGGACTGGCATTTGCTGTACTACCACAATTTGCGGTCGACCATTTTACTCAAGCACAAGATATCCGTATTGCATCGTTTGCCAATGAGCATGGCGATAATGTGGTGGTTGCAGAGCCATTATTCATTATTTATAAACAGCATCGACCACTTGCTCGACGCTATGGGCCAATTATCGATAAAATTAAACAGCTAGTTTAGGGGCTGGGTCCTAGTTTGCTGAATTGACCACCTGTTGTAATGCGCTGTTGATGTCAGTGTATTGAAACTCAAATCCTGCCGCCAAAGCTCGTTTAGGTAGTACAAATTGGCCTGTAGTGAGCAACTCTGACATTTCACCCATGGCTAGTCTTAGCGCTAATGGTGGCGTAGTTATTTTGGCAGGACGGCTTAGTGCGCTACCTAGCGCTTTAGCAAATACGGCATTACTCACAGGCTGAGGTGCCGTTGCGTTATAAATGCCTTGTGAGTTCGAATTATTGAGTAAGTAGCTAAATAGTTTGATTAAATCATCAATGTGGATCCAGCTCATACCTTGTTCGCCATTGCCTATTGGGCCGCCTAAACCGAGCTTAAAGGGCGGTAACATTTTCGCCAATGCGCCGCCATTTTTACCGAGCACAATCCCAATGCGGGTAATGCACACTCGGGTCTGTTGCGATTGAGCTTGAAGCGCAAGGTTTTCCCACTCTTGACAAATATCATGACTAAATTCAGCATGAAATCCGCTGGTTTCATCCACAGGGGTATCACCCTGTCTGCCATAATACCCTACGGCTGAAGCGCTAATAAAAGTATGCGGTGGGGTGGTGCTTTTGCGGATAAGCTGAGTTAACGCCGTGGTGATATCCCAACGACTGTCACAGATCAGTTTCTTTTGCTTATTGCTCCAACGTTTATTGACTATCGGTTCGCCAGCAAGATTAATCACAGCATCTATATCGTTAAGGTCTGATTTGTCTGCCAGCGTTTGCCAGTACTGATGATGGCTGCCAAGAATGTTTTTGCTGTTATTAATATTTCTCGTCAATATTACTAGCTGGTGGTCACTCAGTGATTTGACTAACTGTTTGCCAACAAACCCTGTTGCGCCAGTGATTAATATTTTCATCTAAACTCCCCTTTACTCTATATTGCAATATACGATGGTAAACTTAAAATGTGATCACATTGTGCGCATACCATGGTGGTTACTGGGGCTTTTGATAGCATAACTCCATCGACACTGAGTCTGCAAAACGCAGTGCATGGGGTTTATCGATTTCGACGCTGGCAAATTCAACCCAGTCATGTTCACTGGCAATGGCGAGGGTTTGGTTGGTTAAGTTTTCCAGTAATGAAAAGCGATTATTTTCAATTAAAGCAATAATTTTTTTGGTGATAGTGCGATAATTCAATGCATCTTCGACACTGTGACTATTTCGGGCTTTATCGGCACAATAATGAATTACTACGTTAATGATGACATCTTGTTGGTTATTGATTTCGTCATCTTTAATGCCGATATAAGTACGTAAACGTAAGTTTTTAATGCGTATAATAGCGGTTTCTGGTTTCATATAATGTCAGTGGATCCCTGAAAGTGGTGATGTGCCAATATTGCCATCAACTGATATACGAAGCGACAACAAATTTTAACTTAGTTTGCAATATGTTACTGAGTTCAGCTTAGCATATAGAATCATTTTAATAAGCAATAATAAGGATTTTTCGGCCTATGAAAGGAATACAACAATCTCCAATGGCTGTGCGCAGTTTTGTGGTAATGGCTTGTGTGGTGATTATTTTAGCGGGGATAAAAACGGCCAGTCCGATAGTCGTACCTTTTGTATTATCTGCATTTTTAGCGGTAATTTGTAATCCTGCGATAGTGTTGATGACGCGTTATCATATTCCTAAATGGCTATCTATCATCTTATTAATGGGCTTTATAGTGTTAATGGGGTTATGGCTGGCCAGTTTAGTGGGCAGTTCAGTGACTGAGTTTTCAAAGGAAATGCCCAAGTATCGAGAGCAATTGATTGAACAATTTGCCTGGATCCTTGAAAAACTCAAAGACTTTAATATTCAGATTTCAAAGCAAAAGGTGCTCGACTACTTTGATCCTGGTATGGCGTTATCCATGACCACCAACATGCTCTCTGGTGTCGGTAATGTGATGGCCAATTTATTCCTGATTATTTTGACCATAGTGTTTATGTTATTTGAAGCGCAATCAATGCCTAGAAAGTTTCATTTAGCCCTCGATGCTCCAGATAAGCGTTTAAAGCAAATCGACAAGTTTTTGCAGTCGGTTAATCAATATATGGTGATTAAAACCCTGGTTAGTTTAGCCACAGCAGTGGTTGTTGGTATCGGTTTGACAATCATTGGCGTTGACTATGCTTTGTTATGGGCGGTGATTGCTTTTCTGTTTAACTATATTCCAAATATTGGTTCTATTATTGCGGCCATTCCTGCTGTGCTACTGGCTTTTATTCAAATGGGTCCCGGCGCCGCAGGTATTACCGGCTTATTATATGTGGGGACCAATATGGTTATGGGCAATGTGATTGAACCCCGTTTTATGGGCCGTGGTTTAGGCTTGTCTACTTTGGTGGTTTTTTTATCATTGATTTTTTGGGGCTGGTTGCTTGGCTCTGTCGGCATGTTGTTGTCGGTTCCCTTAACCATGATTGTTAAAATTGGTCTTGAATCGAGCCAGTCTGGCAGTTGGCTAGCGACTTTATTGTCAGATAATGTCGATGAATTGCCCAGTGAATCAAGCCATAATGTTGAAACTGAAACTGAAACAGCAACCGTATCGAGTGATGCTAACAACCATCAAGCCGATAGTGATGTCACTGATGACGTTGCAAATGACCATGACGTGGAGAATGCTGCCAAAGCCAAAGCATCAACGAAAGATGCATAACCCTATTGATTGTATTTAGTTTATTGAGTTAAGAGAGTGTATGAAAGGTTTTTTACAAGCAGTTCCAAATTTGACATTCGGTGATGATGTTTGCCGTTTATTTCACGGTCGTGGTGGGTTATTCGCGGGCGATGAACACCTGTGTTTAGATTGGTACAAGCCGGTATTATTGCTTACCAGTTTTAAGATGCTCGAAAGTGAGCAACTCGATGAATTAGTTGCAGCCATAGTGGCACTTTGGCAGCAACAACGACCAACTGAAACACTTAATTTAGTCTACCAATACCGTCATGGTGGCCAAACATTGAGTGAGTTATTGCATGGTGAAGTACCAGAGCAGCATATAGTGACTGAAAACGGTGCGCGTTTCTTAGTGCATTTATTACGCGGTCAAAACCACGGCTTATTTTTAGATATGGCCAATGGTCGAGCCTGGGTGAAACAGCATGCAAAACATAAAAAAGTACTTAATTTATTTGCCTATACCTGCGGCTTTTCTGTGGTTGCTTTGCAAGGCGGCGCAGATGAAGTTGTCAACATGGACATGAGTAAAGGTGCATTAAGCATAGGTAAGCAAAATCATGTGTTAAATGACTTACCTGCAGGGGCGCGTTATTTAGGCCACGATATTTTTAAGTCTTGGGGTAAATTAACTAAGCTTGGACCGTATGATTTGATTGTGGCCGATCCTCCAAGTAATCAACGCGGCAGTTTTGTTGCCACTAAAGATTATGAGCGCCTACTCAAACGCCTGCCAGACTTACTGGCGCCTCAAGGCGAAGTGTTATTGTGCTTAAATGCGCCAGAACTAGGGTGTGATTTTTTGATGCAACAAGTGGCAAATACGGCGCCACAGCTTACCTATATTGAAAGATTGCTAATCCGCATATTTTTGCCGATATCGATGAACAGAAATCATTAAAAGTATTGCGTTATCGCTTAAGCTAATCTCTTCGTGTGTTACAAAAAACCGACAGCCATTTGGCCGTCGGTTTTTTTGTCTATAAACTCGGCTCAGTCTACCCATCTTCAGCGTGGGCGAGGTCATTATTTGCACTATTTCATATATGAGTAATAGGATGCAATAGTCAAAATGACTGCCTCAACCATGATCGAGCCCGCATTTATTGACTACTTTTTTATGCTTAATCACTCAGTTCACGCGTTTTAGCTATTTAAAATGTTGATTTAGATCATGTTAATCCGTGTTTACCAATTTGTGAGTATATAGTTCGCTGCTGCATTAACGCTAACATTCCCCATGGACCGAATAAACAAGCAATAAAGCAATGATGAATTATTGCTTATATCCCCACTCTTGGAGGACCCATGAGTAATCAAATCAAAAGTAAAAAAGGTTTAGAGTTAAAGATTTTTATCTTTTTAACTGTCTTTCTAGCCCCAATTTTATCTGTATTACTGGTTAGCGCACTAGGTTTTACTATCTGGTTTAGCCAAATTTTAACTGGGCCTCCAGGCGCAGGCTAATCCTAAAAATAATCAACAATGCGAGAGCGATGTATGAGTAATGAACTTCACGTAACCAGCCTAATTGTCCAAGTACACCCCGATAAAATGGCTGACGTAAGACAAAAAATTATGGCCATCAAGAGTGCTGAATTGTCAGCTAATAATGACGTTAAGTTAGTGGTTGTCGTTGAAGGTCCGAGCCAACGATCGTTGATGGATGATATCTCAACCATTAATGCCATTCCCGGTGTGTTGACGGCCACCATGGTGTATCACCAAAGTGAAGAGCTTGAAGAAGGTGAAGTATGAACATGAATAGACGCGATTTTATGAAAGCCAATGCCGCTATCGCAGCGGCAAGTGTTGCAGGATTAGCACTACCGACCAGTGCAAGCAACCTGATCACTAGCTCAGAACAAACCAAATTAGAATGGAACAAAGCACCTTGTCGTTTTTGCGGTACCGGTTGTTCAGTGATGGTTGCCACCCGTGAAGGTAAAGTTGTTGCCACGCATGGTGATGCCAACAGTGAAGTTAACCGCGGCTTAAACTGCATTAAAGGTTATTTCCTTTCTAAAATTATGTATGGTCGTGATCGTCTGCAAACGCCTATGTTGCGTATGACTGATGGTAAATATGACAAGCATGGTGAATTCACTCCTATTACGTGGGAAAAAGCCTTCGACACTATGGCGGAGCGTTGGAAAGCCACTATAAAAGCCAAAGGCCCAACTGCGGTGGGAATGTTTGGTTCTGGTCAGTGGACCGTATGGGAAGGGTATGCCGCGGTTAAGTTAATGAAAGCTGGCTTTGGTTCAAATAACATCGACCCTAATGCGCGTCATTGTATGGCATCTGCGGTAGGTGGCTTTATGCGTACCTTCGGTATTGATGAGCCAATGGGCTGTTATGACGACATGGAAGCGGCTGACGCGTTTGTGCTTTGGGGCTCAAACATGGCAGAAATGCACCCCATTTTGTGGACTCGTATAACCGACCGTCGTTTAAGTGCACCACACGTTAAAGTTGCCGTGTTGTCGACCTTTGAACATCGTTCATTTGACCTAGCTGATTTGCCAATTGTATTCACGCCACAAACCGATTTGGCGATGCTTAACTTTATTGCCAATTACATTATCCAAAATGGCAAAGTGAATAAAGATTTTATCAAAAAGCATGTTAATTTCCGCAAGGGTACAACGGATATTGGCTATGGTTTACGGCCAACGCATCCACTGGAAATGAAAGCCAAAAACGTCGCCACAGCGGGTGACTCTACACCGATTGATTTTGACGAATTTGCTAAATTTGTGGCTGATTATGATGTTGAATCTGTGAGTAAGTTGTCTGGTGTACCAGAACATAAGCTTATTGAATTAGCAGAGCTGTATGCTGATCCTGATCGTAAAGTAACGTCATTCTGGACCATGGGCTTTAATCAACATACTCGTGGTGTGTGGTGTAATAACCTGATTTATAACATTCACTTGTTGGTCGGTAAAATTTCTACTCCAGGTAACAGTCCATTCTCATTAACGGGTCAACCGTCTGCTTGTGGTACAGCTCGTGAAGTGGGCACATTCTCACATCGTTTACCAGCGGACATGGTAGTGACTAACCCTGAGCACAGAAAGCGCGCCGAAGAGATTTGGCACATTCCCAGTGGTATTATTCCCCCCTAAACCTGGCTACCATGCAGTAGAGCAAAACCGTCGCTTAAAAGATGGCGATTTAAATTGCTACTGGGTTCAAGTGAACAACAATATCCAAGCTGGTGCCAATATTAACGAAGAGGGTTTACCGGGCTACCGTAATCCAGAAAACTTTATCGTAGTGTCTGATGCTTACCCAACCGTGACGACTCAAGCCGCCGATTTGATTTTACCAACAGCAATGTGGGTCGAAAAAGAAGGTGCCTATGGTAATGCTGAACGTCGGACTCAATTTTGGCATCAAATGGTCAAAGCGCCAGGCGAGTCACAGTCTGATTTATGGCAGTTAATGGAATTCTCTAAGCGTTTCACCACTGACGAAGTGTGGCCTGCAGAAGTGTTAGCTGCTAATCCTTCATTTAAAGGTAAAACCTTATATGAAGTGCTTTATCTCAATGGCAATGTCGATAAATTTCCATTGGCAGATGCTGATCCAAAATACTTAAATGATGAAGCTAAGCATTTTGGTTTTTACGTTCAAAAAGGTTTATTTGAAGAATATGCCACCTTTGGTCGAGGTCATGGTCATGATTTAGCTGACTTTGATGTGTACCACAAAGAACACGGCTTACGTTGGCCTGTGGTGAATGGCAAAGAAACCAAATGGCGTTTCCGTGAAGGGTCAGATCCCTACGTTAAAGCCGGTACCGACTATGAGTTTTATGGTAAGCCAGATGGTCGCGCGGTTATTTTCGCCTTGCCTTACGAGCCTGCGGCAGAGTCGCCAGATGAAGAGTTTGATATTTGGTTATCAACAGGGCGTGTGCTTGAGCATTGGCACTCTGGTTCTATGACCCAACGTGTACCTGAACTTTATAAAGCTTTTCCTGATGCAGTGTGTTTTATGCACCCTGAAGATGCTAAAAAGCGCGGTTTACGCCGTGGTGATGAGATTAGAGTTGTGTCTCGCCGTGGTGAAATTAAAACCCGTGTTGAAACCCGTGGACGTAATAAGCCGCCTGTGGGCTTAGTGTTTGTGCCTTGGTTTGATGCCAGTCAGCTCATTAATAAAGTGACGTTAGATGCGACAGATCCTTTGTCAAAACAAACTGACTATAAAAAATGTGCAGTAAAGATTGTTAAGGCTTAAGGAGACAGCCCATGAAAACAGGTAAATTATTATCGATTATCGCGTTATTAGGTTTCTCTGTCAGTGTAATGGCTACCAGCATACCTGAAGACAAAATCGACACATTACGTTTAGCGCCAATTAATATCGAACCGACACCGCCTGCAATGCAAGCGGTGATCAATACCGATGTTAAGCAGGTTCGTAATTATCCTATGCAGCCACCGGTGATCCCGCACAAGATTGATGGTTATCAAATCGATCTTAAAGTGAACAAGTGTATCCAGTGTCATGCGCGTACCAGTACCGGTCATTCACAGGCGCCAATGGTGAGCGTGACTCACTATATGGACCGTGACAATAATTTCTTGGCTGATTTATCACCCCGTCGTTATTTCTGTACTCAGTGTCATGCACCGCAGTTAGATGCCAAATTGTTGGTTGAAAATGACTTTGTCGATATAGACCACTTAATGAAGGCGAAAGCCGCAGTTAAGCACTAGGAGTGACTATGTTTGCAAAATTATTTGAGCAACTAAAACTCGTGTGGAAAGTGCTGCGTCGTCCGAGTGTCCATTACAGTCTTGGCTTCTTAACCATTGGTGGATTTATCGCAGGAGTGATCTTCTGGGGCGGATTTAACACCGCTTTAGAGCTGACTAACCGCGAGCAATTCTGTATCGGTTGCCATGAAATGGAAAACAACGTTTATCAGGAGCTGCAAACCACCATTCACTTCACTAACCGAAGTGGTGTGCGTGCAACCTGTCCGGATTGCCATGTGCCACATAACTGGACCGACAAAATTGCCCGTAAAATGCAAGCGTCTAAAGAAGTGTGGGGTAAAGTATTCGGTACTATTAGCACGCGAGAAAAGTTTGAAGGCAAGCGTCGAGAGCTGGCGGAACATGAATGGCAACGCCTTAAAGCTAACGATTCATTAGAGTGCCGTAACTGCCATAATTTTGATTATATGGATTTCACTCGTCAGTCTAAGCGTGCATCACAAATGCATTCAACGTCTCTGGCTAGCGGCGAAAAAACCTGTATCGATTGTCATAAAGGGATTGCACATCAATTACCTGATATGGCAGGTGTAGAAGGGTTCTAAACGGGTTAATATTGTAAGCGTATAGAAAAGGCCAGCAAATTTGCTGGCCTTTTGTTTTATGCATTTCGAACTAAAGTTGTTTACGTTAAATCAAGCTGTTGCCCAATCACATCAATTAAATATTCAGTGAAATCATGGCCATGGTTTTGCAACATCTTCGGGAACATTGAAATAGGCGTTAACCCAGGGAAGGTATTGATTTCATTCAAAAGGATTTGATTATCATCAGTTAAAAAGAAATCGATACGCGACAAGTGACGTAATTTCATCCCTTTAAAGGCTTTTATTGCGTAATCACGGATCAGTTGACTGATCTCAGGGCTGAGGTTCTCTGCAACCACGTCGGTTCGGGCCTTACTATTTTTAGCGTACTTTTCATCAAATGAATAAAAGGTATTGCTGTCACAAATAATCTCGCCCGGTAAGGTCGCAACTACTTCACCTTGATACTGGTATACGGCGACTTCTAATTCACGCGCATGGATAGTTTGCTCAACGACCACATAAGGGGCATAACTGAATGCGTCTTTAAGTACGTTAGCGATATTGGCTTTCACATCAACCTTATAACAACCCACAGACGATCCTTGTGAAGCAGCTTTAACGAAAACTGATCCCCAATGATCAAATGCTGTTTCAGTTTGCTTGATTGCATCATCATCTAGTTGATGCAAAAAGATGTAAGGGGTGTTTGGCACACCTAAAGCTGAAAACCACATTTTAGCGGTGATTTTGTTAAAACAATTACTTGAGGCTTCAGATTCACAACCAAAGTAGGGCAGTTGGATTAAGTTAAAATACGATTGAATATCGCCGGTTTCACCCGGGAAACCATGAATACACGGGATCACATAATCAACGGGCCATGCTGGGGTATTGTTATCTTCAAAACGAATCTCACGCCGATTAGTCAGGTCGCATAATTTACCGTCTTCAGTGTGATAATGACCGTGTTTATCGAGTACTAGCTTAAGTACCGAAAATTTATCTGACTTTGCCAGTGATGACTCAAAAAAACGTGCAGACATTAATGAAATATCGTGTTCTGCACCGCCACCGCCGCACAATAGCAGCAGATTAATCTTTGGCATGTTTGCTCCTGAAAGACCAAAAAGAATGGGCTAGATTGGATTGGATTCGCCCTAAATAAGTAATGCTTATGATAAAGACCCTTAGCCATACAGCGCAAGTAAGAGTTAATACTATTTTAGCTAATAAGGTTTATTTTCGAAGCTAAGTAGCTTAAATAAGCTCAACGAAATAATAAACAGCGGCATATCTACTCGCCTGACAAAGTGAGGGTATTTATAAGCTTTGGCTATACCTGTTTCGATTATCACTCTTTTATAAGCGCCAAAATCTGCGGCAGATTGAATCGTCAATAAGGCGATATAGTTGTAGACGACGAGCTCAACGCTATCTTTGTGTTGGGCCTGCAAATAATTTTATGTATTAGCTGTAAAAGTAAAAACCTCTTTTTATGTTTATAAAAAGAGGTTTTTTTATCAATCAATATACTGTCTGTTAGCGTGGTTACCGCACCAATTATATCGATGTGGTAACCAACGAATTAAACGAAAATACTTAAATTGATGGCATAAATTCAGTCGCTGCGCGGTAGCGTATTCATGCCACTTAGAAGCGATAAGTTAAGTTCACCGAACCATTCACAGGTGCGCCGTAATAGCCAATTGTCGCCAAGCTAGTAATGTACTTTTCATCGGTGAGATTATTAATGTTCGCTCTTAGGTTTAGAGCGTCAGAAATGTTCCAACTTGCAAAAGCGTTAACCACTAAATAGGCATCTTGCTCTACTTTGGGATCAACGTTTTTGGTTTCTGATTGCCATCTGCCGCCTAATCCAACGCTTACTTCTGGCAATTGTGGGATGGTATAATCCATCGAAAAGTTAACAACGTTTCGGGCTGCCCACTCATTTGCTTCAGCGCCGTTGTCATCTTCGATATCAAGCAGCGTATAAGCGAATACTGCATTGAGGTTGTCAGTGATGCGTCCCGTTACTTCAACTTCAAATCCTTTTGATTCGACGTTTACACCTTTATAAAAATAGTTTCCGTTAGCATTAAGGCCGGCGTAGCTAGCGAGGTTATTTTGCTCAGCACTAAATAGTGCAAAGGTAGCCATTAAATCATTATCAAGCCACAGGGTTTTTAGCCCCAGTTCGTAATTGACGCCTTTAGTTGGGTCTAAAAAATACCCATCGTAATCATATTGCTCTTGTGGTTGGTAAATATCTGAATAACTGAAATAGGTGTTTATATCCTCAGTGATGCTGTAAACCACACCTGCATAAGGGCTTAATTCACTCTCATCGTTGTCAATATCAACACCGCTATTAATACCTTCGCGGGTATATTTAATCGCATTAAAACCAGCAACGACAAATAGGCTGTCATTGATATTGAACTTAGTCGAACCATAAGCGCGTAGTAAGCTAACATCTATGTCAGAGTACTCGATTTTATCGGCCCATTCTGGCTCAGGAATAGCATCGAGATCGTAAGGGAAGGCTGGCGTGGGCCCATATGCCGGCGTGGCAGTATAATCAAATGGATGTTGGTACATGTATTTTTTACTTTTTGAACCGCTTAAGCCTAAGGTCAGTTCGTGATCCTGACCAAATAAGCCGTAATGACCAATTGTGGTGATATCTAATATATCGGCTGAAAATTCAGTGTCATAGCGGCCTGGCGACCCCATTAACCCTAAACCCGTTTCTTTATCAATGGTGCCAGAAGCATAAAATAGCTTACTTTCATCTTCTAATCCTTGATGATTATAGGCAACTTTAAGATCCCAATCGTTAGGCAGTATGTAAGTATACTCAACAAACGCGGTTGTATTAATGGTGTCCCACATGGTCCAGTCTTGACTCGTAGTCGCACTAGTATCCCACTCAGCTTGGGTACCGTCAGTATAGTTAAATACTAATCCACCCCAGGTATTACCGTCAGTGTTGGCATCTTGGTAAGAAAACCCTAACGTTAAGGTTGAGTTATCTGTTAACTGACCATCAACGACAGCGTAAAGATAACCACGGTCATTTTCTAGGCCATCTAGGTATGACCCTTTGTCTTCTACTACCGCAACAACTCTACCAGCCCAACTACCGCTTTCTGTTAATAGGGCAGAGTAATCAGCTTGTACGCGCTTAAAATCATCCGAACCGTATGAGATGCCTACTTCACCTTCATTTTCATTCGTCGGGCGTTTACGCACATAATTAATGGTACCAGCAGAATTACCTATTCCGGTTAGTAGGCCGTTAGCGCCACGAATAACTTCAATTTTTTCATAACCATAAGCTTCCATTGCACCAGTGACTATCCCCCAGTCATTTGGCAATCCAACGCCATCAATTTGGGTACTTTTAATTTCAAAACCACGAGAAGTATATTGTGTGCGGTTGGTTTCCCATTCTTCAACATTAATACCAGTAGCAAGACGAAGTACGTCGTTAAGGTTATTAGCGCCAAAATTAGTTATTTGATCGTTGGAGACCACACTGATTGATTGAGGTGTCTCATTAATCTCCATGGTTAAGCCTGTTGCGCCTTGGCTAACGCGTTTATAACGTACACCTAAAATTTGGATTTTTTCAATGTTTTGATCATTGTTGTCAGCATTTTGTTGTTGTTCGGCTGCTAGGGCGAAGGGATGTACTACAAAGCCCATCGCCAAAACTAATGATGAAAGTGCAAATATGTGTTTCGGTTTCATGTTTTGCTTTACCTGTATCTTTTTCAAACGATGAATAATATTAACGGCCAACCATAGCGCTTATTAGATGTTAATGTTATTGCTAACGATTATCATTAGCAAATATAATTAAGGTCAGATTGATAAAAATGCGAGGATTAACCCAAAATTTACAATTGATAATAATTATCACTCAATATTTGTTGAGATTGGTTATCAATCGTATTAGCATGTGCGGGATATTCATGTATATAACGAAAGCGAACAAATTTGGAAAACAGATGGCAAAACGTAGTAATCGATTTTGGTTTAAGCTTCATGGCTGGTTTTCATTACCCGTATGGATAATATTTTGTTTTGTGTGCCTTACCGGGACCATTTCAGTGATAAGTCATGAGTTAACCTGGCTGACCAATCCTGACGCTCGCGCAACTAATCCGCAAAATTTGACTGAAAAGCCGATGTCAGAACTCGTTGACATTGTGCAACAAGCGCACCCAACAGCAAACATCACCACAGTGATGAGCTTTGAGTCTTATCTGGTTAATGCAGTCATCTTTAGTGATCGCGATGTGCCTTTTGCTATCGCTTACGTCAATCAATACACAGGCCAAATACAAGCAATCAACCTTGGCATGACCTTCACTAATTTTATGCGTTCCTTACATGGCTGGTTGCTGTTTCCTTGGCACAGTAATTACAGTGTTGGCTATTACATTGTCTGTTTCATGGCCATTGTGATGTTAGGAGCGCTGGTATCTGGACTGGTGATTTATAAAAAGTTCTGGCGCGCTTTTACTCAGCCTAAATTACGAATAAACCAAGGTAAAAAAACGCTGCTTGCAGATCTCCATCGATTGGCTGGCGTGTGGTCAATGTGGTTTTTAATGTTAATGAGCATTACGGGGTTATGGTATTTAGCACAGGCGATTATGTGGCACAATCATATCGAGATTGAAGAACATCCTCCTTTAGTCGAAGCCAGTCAGCTTATAACGACAACCGATGGTGCGCCAATTAGGCCATATACTTTGGCCAATGCACTTCATCTCGCAGAGCAAACCTTCGCGGATTTTAAAAGTACTTACATTATGCTTCCTGAGCACAATCGAGATACTTACAAAGTGTATGGTCAAGGAGATCATATTTTCTATGATCAATACGCTTATGGTGTGACGGTTAATCCTTGGAGCGGCAATATTGAAAGTGAAAGATCGCCAGCGGCAATGACGACGTTACAAACGCTATCACATATCGCTAATCCCCTGCATTACGGCACAATCGGCGGTCTGTGGACCAAAGTGATTTGGTTTATTTTTGGCGTATTTCTAACGGGTATGTCTATCACAGGATTTTTAATGTGGGGAAGTCGAACCGTAAAAGCTGCCAGAACCGAACTCGACGATTCGTTGACAATGCATAACTCATCGCTAGTCGAGCAGGAAGGTAACTAATGGCCCGCATTAAAAACACCATATGGAATCGTTACAAGTATAAAATAAATGGCTTAATGCTAGTGCTAGTTGGTTATTTTCTATATCAGTCTTTATTCCCGCAATTCCCTGATGCATGGGAAACCCAAGCGGTCGGAGATTTTGAAATAACACCTATGCCGTATAATCTTGATCCGCCATATCTTCACGATGGTACCTACACTAAAGATTTTTTATTATTGTTTAGTAAGGGGCAGGTAAACCAGATCCGTCAAGCATATTTAAATATTGGCACAGAGCCCTTACCATTAGAAACACTGCAAATGGGCGATGCAGGTATCTTGCATGGAAGTCAGCACGGACAAGAAGTTCATGCTATTGCGCCAGAAATATTAACAGCAGAACACAAGGCGTGGTTAACCATTGAAAATTGGCAGGGGCAACAGCAAGTTATTAGCTGGAAGTTACCTGATGTATTTTATCAGTCATCAAACTAAAGCATTGTAGCTTTTGGGACGGCTTAATTTCATTGAGCAGTTTGTTGATGTTAACTGTAATGGCATTACATTTAACATCAATGTCTTAGGGCTTATATTCCGAAAGCTTCGCGTTCAGAGACACATTCGTATTCGGCCATTTCAAATTCACGACAAATCAGTGGCCGAACTTCGTAAATTGAACACATCATAGTGTCTCGATCTAGCGCGGCACACCAACCATCATCAAGACGGCGCATCACTTCTCCGCCCCAATTATCTTTGGCTATATACACTTTAGGCACACCGGTTTCGGTGATTAACATTACTTCTAAGCGGCAACAACAGGCCTGGCAATTTGAACAGGTCACAGCTGCTGGTTGCTCTACAGCGCTTATCGATGCGGGAGTCGATGATTTATCGGACGACTCAGGGAACATGGTAATGATATTGGTGGGCATTTAAGGGCTGCAGTTGAACATTTGGACTAAGGATACCGTAATTTTGCGGCGTTGACGTTATCTTAGCGCAAATAATCATGAGATTAGAATACTCGCCAAACTCACTCAAGAGTGCTTGGCGGTTGAGGATGATAAGGCAACCACTTTAGCGGTTGATGCATGCTCGCAACAATAATGCCGCTACCGCATTGGCAAGTGTCATCGCTGCTGAGTTTATTGTCGCATGTGCCGTATTTTCATTAATCCAGCGCGACGTCTAGTAGGTGTTGTCAATATTGAGCGAGAAGCCTTCAATCAGTCTAGTTTGTCACGGCATTATGTTTAATGACCCGTCTTACGGGAGTAACGCTTCACTTCCCTGTGATAGCGAGACAAATCACCTGATTAATGTTCAGTTTACTTGATACCGAGGCGCGAAGAACGAAGATAACTGTCACGGCTTTGATCACATAAACCCATAAATACGATGGCTCATGCCAATGTTAATGCTGATGTGCTGACGATAATGAATTACCTTCGCTGTCATAAAATCCTGATGCGCTGTGCTCAATAAAACCTAAGTTGATCATTTTTCTAAAAAATGGGTCATATTCACTATCGCCAATATCAGCAAAGTCGGTCGATTGGTACGCAGATAATGTATCTAACTGTTGTTGAATAATGTTGTTGTCGTAAGTTATTTCGCTTAATTGCCAATTTATGGCTTTATCTGCAGATTCACTTTTATCTGACAATACAGTACTAATGCGTTGTACTAATTCTTTTGCTGGAAACCACCATATATCAACTGTTTTTGTATTTGTTTGTTGTTGATAATGCTCAAGTTTGTTGCAACCTTGTCCAGTAGTTTCAATGAGTGTTGACTGGTTTTTAAATAACGGATTCAGTAATTGTGCATGATATTGCCATGCTTGATTAGATTTCGTTTTGGTCGCTTCGTATTCAATTGCACGTTTATCATCCATAAAATATGAGGTTTTTTTCATGTGATTATTTGGCAGTGTGGTCCATTGTGTTGCTACTTGTTGATTGCTGATGTGAAATACCGAGTTTTGGGCTCTTAATAATACCAGTTGGTTTTGTTTGTTTGATGCTGCATCGTGAGTTGTTTGTTCAATATTATAAGTCGCCATAAGGGTCGTTGATTGGCAGTCTTCACTTGCTGAAGCAAATAACGGCAAAGTGATAGCGGTTATGAATAATAGAGTTTTCATGTGTTTCATCTTTTTGGCTGATTAAGTATCAAGGTGGAAGCTAAACGTTAAAGAATAGGGGCAAGCCCCTATTCTTTATTGATAACGTTTTACTTCTTTACTGGGCTGTACCTGAAAGGTTGCCTGCGTAATCCATTACGTGAAATATTAAGCTTTGCTCATTAGTTCCTGTTATTAATTGGGCACCAGGTCCAACAGCAAAAACACCAACGTCTTCACCCGCATGCGTTTCACTATCGAGTGGTACTAACGACTCTTGGTGGAACCCAGCAGTTGATGTATCAACATCGGTTAAGTCAACGCGGCCTGTTACTGCTGCAGCTGCATAGCTTGCATCAGCATCGGTTTGTGCGCCTAAATTTCTAAAACCAAGGCCGTTGGCATAACCTAACGTTGTATAAGGCATGTCGTCTGAGGCTAAACTTGGCTCAGTCTCACCAATACCAACCACTTTACCTAATATTGGGTTACCACGTTTAGGGTAGCCTGCAATGGTAAATACATGGCTGTGATCTGCTGTAACAATAATTAAGGTGTCTTCTTGGCTAGTTGCATCAACCGCTACTTGTACAGCCTTAGCAAACTCAATCGCGTCATTTAGCGCGTTGTAAGCATTTCCGGCATGGTGAGCATGGTCAATTCGACCAGATTCAACCATTAAGAAGAAACCTTTGTTGTTATTATCAAGCACCTTAATGGCAGTGGCTGTCATTTCTGACAAGCTAGGTTCACCAGCAATATCATTCTTACGATCAGCTTCGTATTGCATGTGTGATTCGTTAAATAAACCAAATACGTGTGGTGTTGTTTCAGTGTCGATAGCATTAAATGAAGCCTGGTCATATACATAAGCACTTGTTGCATACTTAGCTTGCCATTCGGCGGTTAAGTCACGGCCATCAGTACGATCACCTTCAATCGTACTGACTGCGTCATTGCTGTTATATGCTGCATCTTTAGGTAAAAAATGACGACGACCACCACCCATAACAACTTCAATACCATCAACATCTACACCGGTATATCGAGCTTCTAAGTTGGCTTCAAAATTGACTAACTGTAATGCAATATCTTCACAATTAGCGCGTTCAGGATTGTTGGCAATATCCATATCAGAGATATCTTCCCAGTCACGATCTGCTGACTTTGCATAAGTCGCAGCAGGTGTCGCGTGGGTAATACGTGCGGTAGAAATAACCCCTGTTGATTTACCTGCAATCTCAGCTAATTCTAAGGCCGTGATCATCTCAATGCCTTTAGTGCTAGCACAATTGCCTCGAACCACATTCTCGTCAACACCTAACACGCCAGCATCCGTTTTAATGCCCGACATCATCGCTGTCATTGTTCCTGCAGAATCTGGTGTTTGTGCATCAACGTTGTAGGTTTTTGCTAAACCAGAAAATGGGAACTTATCAAAGCTTAATTGGTTTTCTTCACCCATCATGCCTTTATTTTGACCATCCAAAATACGCGCGGCAGTTACAGTTGAAATACCCATACCGTCACCAACAAATAAAATCACGTTCTTAGCTGAGCCTTTAAGTGCTGTTATTTCAGCCGCGGTAGATGCTGTTGCAATCGATACGTTGGCATTATTTACTAATTGGCTATCTATTTTTTTCCAAACATCATCTGCCGTTTCTATTTCGGCAGCACCTTGTTTAAACCATGGGTTATTTAAACTGCTCAGCAGTTCGCTATCATTTACTGAGGTCGCGGCAGGCGAACATACATATTGAGTTGATGTTATTTCAGACGCATCTAAAACGGTATCAGCATTGGTATCGATACCCGAGTCGATTTGCACACCACCATTGAGACAATTTTCATTACCTACCGGCAAGGGAGTTTGTGTTATTAACGCGTTGTTTCCGTTAGTACCATTCGTTCCGTTTGATCCATTTGAACCATTGATGCCGTTGCTTCCATCAGTGCCATTGTCACCGTTGTCGCCGCAAGCTGATAATGCAAAAACCAAAGAAACTGTTATTGTTGATAATATAAATTTATTCATCATAAAAACCTTATAGGGTCTATTGACCAACTAAACCAAGAGCACGATTGATTAAATGGAATACGACACTTTGTTCAACAATACCTTGAACTAAATGCGCACCTGGGCCTGATGTATGAATAGCAACATCTTCCCCCGCGTGAGTTTCGCTATCTAATGGAACAGTCACTTCTTGGTGATAACCTGGGGTTGTTGTATCGATTGCGGCAATGTCTTGACGCCCAGCGACAGCTTCAGCAGCATATGATGCGTCGCCATCTGTTTCTGCGCCTAAGTTTCTGAAACCCAGTCCATTGCTATAACCTAATGTGGTGTAAGGATTGCCGTCTGAATCTTCACTAGGCTCAGAAGCACCAATACCAACAACTTTACCCAAAATAGGATTACCACGTTTAGGATAGCCAGCAATCGTAAACACATGGCTGTGATCGGCGGTGACAATAATGAGCGTTTCTTCATCATTTGTTGCATCTAATGCCGCTTGAACGGCATTTGAAAACTCAATAGCGTCATTAAGGGCTGTGCTTGCACTACCAGCATGATGTCCATGGTCAATTCGTCCAGACTCAACCATTAAAAAGTAACCTTTTGGATTGTTATCCAATACTTTAATGGCTTTGTCGGTCATTTGAGAAAGGCTTGGTTCGCCGGCAATATCATTGCCTCGGTCAGCTTCGTATTGCATATGAGATTCATTGAATAAAGCAAAAACACGTTCAGTCGTTTCTGTATCAATGGCATCAAATCCAGCTTGGTCGATAACGTATTTACCATTTGGATACATAGCGCTCCATTCTGCGGTCAAATCACGTCCATCGGTTCGATCGCCTTCAATAGCGCTAACGGCATCAACACTATTAAATGCGGCGTCTTTAGGGAGAAAATGTCGACGTCCGCCACCCATAACAACATCAATACCATTTACATCAACTCCGGTATAACGTTGTTCTAGATTTTTTTCAAAGTTAACCAGTTGAGATGCGATATCTTCGCAATTTGCACGTTCAGCATTATTGTCAATATCCATATCTGAGATATCTTCCCAGTCACGGTCTGCTGATTTTGCATATGTGGCGGCTGGCGTTGCGTGGGTAATACGAGCGGTTGATATCACACCCGTCGACAAGCCTTTTATTTCGGCTAACTCTAGAGCCGTTACGACTTCGTTGCCTTTAACGGAAGCACAACTTCCACGAACGACGTCTTCGTCAACACCCAAAACACCAGCGTCTGATTTTAAGCCGCTCATCATGGCTGTCATGGTGCCAGCTGAATCTGGTGTTTGTGCATCTACATTGTATGTTTTAACTAGAGCTGAATAAGGAAATGTTTCAAAGCTTAAGTAACCTTCTTCACCAGAATTACCAGCTAATTGTCCTTTTAAAATCCGAGCAGCGGTAAGTGTAGAAATACCCATACCATCGCCAACAAACAAGATGACATTTTTTGCTCTTGTTGATCTTGATTGTTGTAATTTTTCGGTGATGGTTGCTTGGCCGTCTTTATACCAAGCATTATTGAGTTGTGTGTCAGTCGTTGTCGCTGCGGTTGCAGAACCAGCGTATGTTGCCGAAGACAATATACTAGCGATAACCACTGATAAGCCTTGTTTGAGCATATTCATATTACCCTATGTTGTAGTTAAGTTATTTAAGGACCTAGCCATAACATAGAGGTTTATAATGAACATAAAGTAACACCTGGGTTACAATTTGTTTACAAGTGGGTTTCAGTTTTAATTATATCTATTAAGCTATTAATTTTTATAGTTATTGAGTAATTGATACCGTCTCGTAATTTTGCAGATAAATAATCTTGCTACCTTGTCTGTACTTGAATTACCCTGAATGCAATTAACATCCAATACTATGATTAAATTAAATATTCTATAAGTAAGTGATCATAAATAATTATCGTAATCTGAGTTCAAAGAGGTTAAGTTGTTTACCTGTAAAAGGGTACAGTTGAGTTCTAGTCTCGCTTGTGCGCTTGTTGACACAATCAATTTCAATGCTACCTAGTGGCAGAATGCTTGAGTTAGATGTTATCAATTCAAACTATCAGATAAGGACCTTCTATATGAGTGACAAAATAAGTGAATCGGCGCTAAACGCATTGAAAATTGCGTTTACTTACATGCCAAAATCAATTGAAGTGACTAAATATGAGTATGGTGATGATTACCAAAAGATTTTAGATCACATTGAAACAGTCAGGGAAATATTATTGATTAATGATGTCGATCCTGAAGAGGTTCATGGTGAGGTTAATCCTGAGAGTACGCCCAACTCATCGTATTGATAGAGTAAAGTGAATGTCAGTTAAGGCGTGATAAAAATGGATTATTTGCCTTTTTAAACTCGCATGCCAGTAAGCGGTTCTAGTTGCAATACTATATTGTCATCTTGTTCATACACTTATAATTCAAAGGATATCGTAAAGATGCTTTTAAATGTTCACTCCGCCATGCCGACGTTTTTGTTTGGCTTTACAGCATCATTTCCGTCTGAATTTTCTATTCATCAATACACTGCTAACCAGTAACATTTAGCGAGCATTCGTTGCTGACTATTTTAGCTAAAATCATTTAGTCTATTGTTGTGGCGTAGATTTTATGGAGTGAGTATGTTTTTTAAAAATGATGTAGAAAAACTTGAAGAGGGCTATATGCTAGCCAAACAGGCATTACCTGATATTGATAGATCGAGTGGTTATCCCAACTATCCAGCCGTTATCTCTAAATTTATGAGGGCTCTTTGTTGCCCTCCATGGGGGAAAATTGATTACGATCCTCGACAAATAAAGAATATTATGTCCAACATAACAACAGCATCTGCTGATGATCTGTGTAATGTTTTAATGGATGTTAACCGGGTTGAACGTTTTGGTGATGGTCAATGGGCTGTTATTTTGGAAGGAGATCTTTTTCCTTTAGTTATCTCCCGTGCATATGAACTGACAAAAACCTGAGAATCAATAAACAAGGACAAAAACAGTTGGTTTGGATTTATGTTGTTAACTCATATAATACTAACTATTAAAATGCAGGAAAGTTGCTTTAGCCATTTTTTGAAAACTATTAAATACTAAAATCTGTGGCTGAAACTGCAGTGAATGTTGGAATTAAACACATATAGCGGAGCGTTATATTACTAAGGAAAGTATAAATGATCGCATTTAAAATCTTGTTGTTAATCGGCTTGATGCAACTTTTACTCAAAACAGAAAGTCCAGGCTTGTGTGCTAGTATTTATGCAGCAATTGTTTTCATTTTCAGCTTAATAGTTGATGTCGGTTTTATCGATGTAATAATTGGTACCGCTGTTTCTGGCGTGTTAGCGTTTATTTATTTTTGGCTACTCGATCGCTTCAGAGACACATTTACTTTCTGGATAATATTTGTAGTGGGGCTTGTTCTAGGTGTTATTTAGGTTCCCTCATAATCGTGATATAACAATTGTATTTAACAAATACGCAAGATGTGTGGCTTTACTCCGTTATCACAATCTTTAGTAAAATATTATAGCGCTTGATAATTATTGCGTTATGTACAAGGATATCTTAGTGTTTAAATTGAAAAATAGTATTCATACTGGTATTAGCCCATGCCATTTATATCAATAATATGGCCATGATTATAATCCTTATCGTTAACACAATATGATCTCGCCCAAGCTCGAGTACTATCATTAAAATGTTACTGACACATGCGTAAATATACATATTTTAAATTTCACCACCACTTAAAATTTTTAGAAGGATATATACATGCGCATGAATAATAAATTACTTATATTGCCAAATATCTACTTACTTCCCCTTATATTTCTGGTTTATACAAATCAATTATATGCTAATGAACCAAGCGAGTTAGGTTTTTTGTATAAGCAAGTCATCGATGCGCCAAAAAACAAATCATATAATGATGCAATTAGTAAAGTCATTGCAGTGAAAGATAAATATAAAGGCGACCAACAAAGCCTGTTTGCCATAAATCAACCGTTAACAACGTTATATTCATATGTAGGACAGTATAAAAAGGCTATTAGCTTTCCGACTGATGAACCACTTATTTCCGAAGACCTTATTGAAAACCTTTCTCCTATATCGGCAGTTGAAAAAATACTAACAATGTCCAAAGAGACTCAAATTGTTATGATAAATGAGGCTCATCACATAGCTCTTCATCGCACTTTAACAACATCTTTACTGCAAAAATTATGGAGTAGTGGATATCGTTACTTAGCAATTGAAACTCTATCAAAGAGAGATGTTGACATTAATATTCGAGGATACGCTATCGAACGCTCTGGTACATATTCTAACGAACCCGTATATGCCGAAATGATCAGAACTGCTAAAAAACTTGGTTATCAAATTATAACGTATGATGATTCTTCGGGTAGTGAAAGGGAGAAGGTAGCAGCTAAAAAAATATATAACGCTTCATTTTCTATTAATAAAAATGCCAAAGTTATAATTCATTGCGGCTATAGTCATATTTTAGAAAAAAACATTAAAGACAATAGAATCTGGCTAGCAAACGAATTGGCTAATCTTACTGGCGTCAATCCGCTCACAATTAGTCAAACTAATTTAATGGAGTCGAAAACGTTAGAATTTGAAAATCCTATTTATAATAAAATTTTAAACAAATTTAACCCGAAAAAGCCCATTATTTTGACTGATAATTTGGGCGGCGTATGGTCAACTATGCCTGGGCAGCAGGATGTCGATGTCGTTTGGCCGAGGACGACATACACGAATACTCGACCAGATTGGTATATTAAAAATCACGACTTAATCTCATTTGAAGGTAAATGGTGTAGAGATAAATATCCATGCATTATTGAAATAAGAAGGAAAAATGAATTAAACGCTATACCATTTGACCGACTACGTATTGAGGAGGAGCCAAACGAAAAAGTCGTACTACGTTTACCTTTACATGAATCCATTATATTTGGTTTCAATGCAAACGGAGAACAAGTGTTTAAAGGACCAACAAAAAATCATTAGTCACGGTCCAAGTGATGTTAATTTGATCGCTCTATTAGAATAAATATTGAACACTCAACAACGCTTTAATTACTCTCCTTAAAAATGAAGGTGGCTAGTTTAAGACAGATGATTGTTAGCTTAGAAGATACACCTTATCAATATTACTCGTGTATTGAGTGTAAAGCCTTTTTATGTGCCATCTAAAACTCGACAGATGAAAGTTTTGAGCATCTGCATGAATCATAAGAATGGGGACACAATTTAGAAGTATTAATGGGGAAGCTTTATGTTTCTTTTACATGCTTTATCGATCTGCTATTAGCAGTAATTATTATTAGGTGTTCTGCCATTATTGATAATAATTTCAGAATATTAACTAAGTTACTACATAACGCAATCTCTTAGCATCGAATTAAGGATGACTACCATCTTTACTGACGAATGCAATAATAACCACTTTTTGGGGCTTTCCTTGGCTAAGTAAGATAGGCCGCGCGAAGTCGCGTCCAATCCCAAGAGTTGCACAAGCCTAAAACCTCAGCGGTTTCGCTCTATCAAGTATATCATCATAAAAATGAGTAGCAGGTTTTCATCTCCTGATACTCAACTTCATGCTCAACAGCTCATGTATCTTTGGTCAAATTGTTAAGGCGTTTTCCGTCGATGTACTCACAACATATGGTCTATCTGAATAGGTTCCAGATAATGGTATTGTCTGCACCAAGACTCCACAGCAATACAACGGCGGCTAGTAAAACCTCTAGTACTAATACACCAATGGCTAGCGTCGTGCTTGATATAATAAAGCCCTGTTGATTACTTATGCCTAAAAAGCTTGGTGTACCACGATAGAGTAAATAGCCTGTATAACAAATGCCCATAATGCAGGCGAGTGTACATAACCAAATCATAGGGTATATCGCAAACAGGCCACTTAAAAACATCGGTGTGGCAATATAACCGGCAAAGACAATACATTCATTTCTGCTTGGGCAATTAGGGTATTTACGCGCCAACCCATGGATCAAACTACCGACTATTGTCACTGCCGTTAAAATTAACACATAAAATAAAATTCCTAGGCTTAAACCGCTCTCCATTGAGACCTTGATTGTGTCTTCACCACCAAAAGTCCAGCCAAACTGTGTCGTACCAATAAAAGTACTGACCACTGGGATCGCCGCCAACCACAGTACATGACTGGTGTACAAATGACTGACCGTTTCATGTTCATTACTTATGTTGCGCCATTCTTTATCAGGATGATGTACAAGTCCCCAAACGTGATTAATCATGCTTCCTCCTCGCTTTTTTCAAGCTACAGTTTTTTCTAAAACCTAAGGTTACTGGCACACTATGGTGTGTCTTAAATAACAGTATAGGAGGTAAGCGCATATTTGCTTTATTCGGTGCTCTTTTTATTATCCTTTAGTGAATGGTAACTGCAGTTAAGAGTGTTTGCGCAATCATCATAAAAATCGCTGGCTTAGTTACTTTTCTCAAATAAGAGCAATATTTTTTACCCTTTATATATTCAATGTAATGATTTAAAGACTAAACCAGTTATTGCTATGACCCCCAATTACTGAGACCCTAAATAGTGATCGATTAACGCTCGACTAACGTATTGACGTTGTTACTTTTTTTATTAGAGATCTATTATGTGGTTTAGTTCGAAAATTAGTCGGAAAGCGCTAGCATTGCAGCTAGTTACCACGCATCAGTCAGCTTCTGTTGTGGTCGATGCTCAGCAAAATATTATTGTCGTTAATGATGCTTTTAATCAATTAAGCAAGCGCTTAAAACAAGCTGATCATAATCAAACCTTTACTTTATTGCTTACTCGTTATGACAGTATCAGCAAAACTATTCGCTGTGATGAAAACCAACTCCTTAGTCAGCAAGTAATCCAACTGACTTATAAAAACTTAGAGTCTTGTTCACTTTATACGTTTGATGCTGTATCAACACCGTTATTAACTGAAAGTGTGTGGCAAGAGTTATTAGCTTTCAGTGGCAAGGCCTATGTTGTATTTGATAACAATGAAAAGTTAGTAACAGCTAATTTGGATCCCGTAAATACTGACTCTATTCATTTAAATCAAGCAGATATCAATTTACAGAGAACGTTAAAAAATGGGCTTAACAATAAAGAACACCTACTTTGTTTATCTGAGCAAGATAAGGTCTATGTTCATGTGGCGCGCCATCAAATAAATTCTGGTAATCAAAAGTTCACCGCCTATGTATTATCCCATCAAGAGCAAAACCAGCACATTAAGCAATTTGAAATGTTATCAAAGGTGGTAAGTAACACTAGCACTAGTGTATTGATCACTGATAAAAATGGTTTAGTTGAATATGTAAACCCCGGTTTTGAAAAACTTTCAGGCTTGACCCTTGCAGAAGTAAAGGGCAAAAAACCCGGTATACTTTTGCAACGAGAACAAACCGACAAAGAAACGATTAAGCGCATATCTCAAAAGCTCAAAGCAAAACAAGCCTTCTATGAAGAGATATTGAATTTTGATAAAAATGGAGTGCCATATTGGATTGTATTGGCAGTAAATCCGATTTTTAATGACAAGGGGGAGCACACAGGTTTTGTTGGTGTGAGCTCTGATGTGCGTGAAATCAAACGTATTGTTTTAGAACAGATTAATCAAAGAGATGCAATAAGCAGTCATTCGGCAGTGTTAGAGTTTAATCAAAGTGGTCAGTTTATTTCAGCTAATGACTATACTAAAAAGCAGTTAAATTTACACGACGATGTACAAATGCAAACTGTAGTGGGGAATTTAAAAGACCACTTAGATCATTCTCGTACGCAGATGATCCAACGAGGCGAACCGACAGCAGTCATGATGAAACTGACTCATCAAGGCACTGAAGTGATTTTAGATTGTGTTATTTCTTCCATTACGGATTTGAATGGAAATATTTCTAAGTATATTGTTTTTGGTAGTAATGTTTCTTCTCGTAATAAGTTAGTGACCGAAACGCACAGTGCTATGTCTATAGTGTTGAGTAAAATTCAAAATACAGTAACGACCATTAATGCGGTCGCCGATCAAACTAACCTATTAGCCCTCAATGCAGCCATCGAAGCTGCAAGAGCAGGTGAAGCCGGACGTGGATTTGCCGTTGTTGCGGACGAAGTTCGTAATCTTGCGAAAACGTCAAATGACGCCGCGGTTCAAATAGGCCTACTCATCAATGAAACTCAATCTCATGTTGATGAGTTAGCTTCTTTTTTAAGTGAATAAGTTGAGCTCAACTCGCTCTAGCTGCCTATAAGTTGTTCAAAAGACGATAATAGAAGCCCACTTTAATGAGTGGGCTTGGAATGAGTTGGTTTATACGTTGCTTGAATGAGCCGCTTGCTCAAATGGTCAACAAACCAGATAGGTGCACTGGCAGATTTTATTCGCTGTCACCCATAGCACTCATCTTTAGGCCAGCTGAAGCTGTTCAAATTCGGTCCCGACTAATCTGTGATAGTGCAGATTTGCTTACCCTGGAATAGCGTTCATGTTATTTCTCTTAAAATCAGCCCCACAATCTCCAAGCTAGCCCAGATGCTCGTGATGTGGCTTGTTTGCTGGCTTTTTCAAATATCATTGCCGTGCCTAAGCAATAGAAATGGTTTTTGGCGCGGGTGATGGCGGTGTAAAGCAGTTCTTTACTGAGTAATTGCCATTGGGCGGAGCTGGGTTTATGTGGCAATACAAAGCTGACTTTATCAAACTCGCTGCCTTGGCTTTTGTGGACTGTCATGGCGTAGCAAGTGTCGTGGCTGGGTAAGCGTGCGGGCAATACTTTAAGCAGGCTGCCATCAGCCATAACAAAGTGGGCCATTAAGCGGCTTGGCTTAGTGCTGTCTTGCAAGATTAAACCAATGTCGCCATTAAATAAGCCTAAGTTGTAATCGTTACTTTGAATAATGATCGGTCGGCCTAAATAGAACTCATTTTGAGGAGTAATCAGTTTGGCGTGTTTGAGGCTGTCGGTGATGGCGATGTTCATGCCCTCAACCCCAAATTCACTTGCTCGCATGGCACACAAGACTCGATATTGGTTAAAGCTGTCGATGATGGTTTGTTCAGCATGCGGCAGTGTTATGGCGCTGTCTTGCCGATCCGCTTGATCGATAATGGCCTGTTGATTCTGTAGTACCAAATTAAGGTAGTCCCCATAAGCGTGTACCGATAATGCCAATAATGCTTGTTTACCTGTGTTATCTCCTTGGGCATTATGCTGATGTTCAAACCAATTCAATTCGGCATGATTGTGCTGCCATACTTGGCGAATCGCATGCACATTTGATTGATTAACCGCATTGGCTAATAACCCAATACCTGCATCACCTTTAAAACGATGGCTGTGCATCAACATACACAAACTGTCACCAATTTTAGGCTGTTGATGAATAAACTGACTGACATCTTGTTGGGTTAATTGCTCAATGAGCTTTGCCTGTGCGGCGCTGTAACGCATTGACCATGGTGATGTTTGTTGCGGGTTAGCTTGTTTTAAACCAACACAAATATCCGCGAGCACTGCGCCAGCTTCTACGGATGCGAGTTGATCTTGGTCGCCTAACAATATCAAACGGCCATGAGACGGTAGGGCGCTGAGTAATTTATACATCATGGGTAAGTCGACCATCGACGCTTCATCGACCACCAGTAAATCTAAGCGCAACGGATTATCCTGATGGTGCCTAAATTGATATGAGTTTGGGATAACCCCCAATAGTCGATGCAATGTTGAGGCTTCTTCTGGTATTTGTTTTAGCGAATCTGTTAATACTTTCGCCAATGCTGGGTCGCTGACTTGAGTTAGCTGTTGCAGTAAACGATGTTTAGACGCCTTGATCGATTCACTTAGCCTTGCTGCCGCTTTACCTGTAGGCGCGACTAAACGGATTGTTAGCGACGATTGGGTTAACAGTAACAATAATAGCTTGGTTACTGTGGTGGTTTTACCGGTTCCTGGGCCGCCGGTTATCACCGCTAATGCTTTGGCCAACGCTGTGGCCGTGGCAATTTTTTGCCAATTAAACTGGCTGCTATTGCTGTCTTCTGCGGTAAATAAGCATTCAATCAGTTGCGGCAGATTACTGTTAGCTAGGTCGATTTCAATTTGTTGATTGGCTAACTGGGTCAACTTAGCCGCCACTTGAGTTTCAAAGAAGTGGTATTTATTTAAATATAAGCGCCCATGTTCAAAAATCATCGGTTTGTTGTCACCGGGCTGGCCGACGGCATCAAATAGCACGATTTGTTCAATCAATTGTTGATGGTTAAGTTCAATCCGACAATTGATTTCAGCGTTGCCGCGGTTGTCCTCTGCCATGGGATTGGCTAAATCAATTTGCTCGATGACTAAACAACTGTGCTGATTAGACAATTGCTGACTGAGCATGGCGCAAACAAGCAAGAACAGTTGCGGCTGTTGTTCGCTCATCGCGGGATCGTTATTGATGGTTTCAATATTGGCCAGCTCTAAAGCAAAATGACGATCGAGTGCGGTAATGAGCCGCTGTTCTTGCCAAAGGTGCAATAACTCAGTGATTGGATGGGTGAGTATTAGCATGATGACGTCTCCGGCGCACGATTGTCTGTATTACCTGTAAATAAGCGGTCGAGTTGTTCGATTAATGCTTGCGGTGGTTTGTCATAAAACACCCCCGCGCCAGGATGCTCAGGATGCATGCCGCGTAAAAACAGGTAATAGCAGCCGCCAATATGTTGCTGATAATTGTAGTTTGGTAATCTAAGCGATAAGTAACGATGCAATGCCAAGGTATACAAGATGTATTGCAAATTATAACGATGAGCATCAATGGCTTTAGCCATGGCTGAGCGAGTGTAGTCGCAATAGTTATCACCCAAATGGTTGGACTTATAATCGGCAATATAAAATTGGCCTTGGTGCTCAAAGGTTAAATCGATAAAGCCTTTTAACATGCCTTTTAAGGTATCAAAGTCGAGTCCGGCGACATAACCGTGTTGCTGCAAAATATGATTTAATTGCGACGCTTGTAAGGTTGAAATAGGCAAATAAAACTCCATTTCGACCATTTTTTGCTTGATGCCTAATTGGCTTAATGTCAGTGATGTGTCCTCTGACAATGTCTCGATAAACAAGGGCGCTGCCAATATTTGCTGATACCAGTCCATTAACGGCTGTTGCCACAGGGCTTCGTCAAATCCATATTGTTTCATGGCTTTCGTTAGCGCAGGTGTCAGTTCAGTGTCTGCTTGGGTAAAATCAAACAGCTCTAACACTAAATGCATAAAACTACCGGCGTTGGCGCCGCGTTCAAAGGTAAAGCGATCAAGTACGGGTTCGCTGGTTAGCTCATCTTGTAACTGTAATTGGATTAACTCATCGGTGAAGTCTTCATCGTCGGCACCGGGCGCGACTCTCTCATGAGGCAGATGTTTTACTAAGCCAGAATAACTGCCCACGCGCCATGCAAGGCTTTGTGCGCGAGTGACTTTTTTGGCCGCTAGAATGTCATTATTGTCGTGGATATCGGCGAGCACAGAATCGTCAATATCGTTGCTTAAGCATTCCACACTCATCGCTGGCAAGATGGCAATTGCATTCACTTTGGCTTGAATAAGGGCAAAGTCAGTTTTCTTGTCGGTAATGCCCAACAGATAACCGATGCCTGTTTCAGGTAATTGGCTGCTGATCCCCGCTTTTAACTGACGGCTTTGGTTGGCAATATACAAATAACACACGTAAACCGGCCGCGTTAGCGCCACATACAGTAGGCGTAAATCTTCAGCGAGGGTTTCTTGTTTGAGTTGTTCCCAGCCTTCGTCGGTGGCGTCGATATCCCAAATGAGCTGCTCATTTTTATGGTACATCATAGGTGCAGGGCGTTTTTTATTGCCACGGGCTAAGCTGACAAACGGCACAAAACATACCGGATATTCTAAGCCCTTACTTTTATGAATAGTGACAATTTGCACTAAGTTCTGTTCGCTTTCTAAGCGCAGTTGCTGCTCATCACCGCCGTTGTTACCAATCAGTTGTTGCTCGTACCAATTGATAAGCGCGCTGCTTCCATCGAGCTCAGTGGCCTTTTGCTGCAGTAATTCGGCTAAATGCCTAAAGTCGGTTAGGCGTCGTTCACCAGAGGCTTTGAGATCTGCTGCGTTGTCGTCATCAGCATCATTAAAGCTATTGTCACTATTGCTGCTATAAGTGCTATCACTGTGAGCATTAGCGTTATGTTCATTAACACTATTGATGTCAGCCGTGACAGATTGCGACAGATAACGATGGATCAGTTTGGTTTCGCTGGCAAAGTTAAGCAGCGCAGGCATCACGCCGCGTTGTTGCCACAACTGATGCCAATGAGTGAATTGATCTAATACCTGTTGGCGTTGTTCTTCATCTTGGTTAAATTGATGGATCCGCTGGGCATTAAACCCGACAAGCTCAGTGGCCAGTGCGGCGCGGATAGCGCGTTCATCTTTAGGCGTGGCTAATGCATACAATAAAATGGCCATTTCACGGGCTTCAATGGTGTTAAACACACTGTCTCGGCTTAAAAATACCGCGCCAATTTTACGTGCTGATAATGCCGCTTTCATCACGGCGGCTTCGTTACGGTCGCGCACCAATATGGCAATGTCTTTGGCAATGAGCGGTTTACCTTCCTGCTCAAGGTTGGTATTCACTCGGCATAACCCTTGTTGCGCTTCGGTGAGTAAGCGCTTTATTTCGCTGGCAGCATCAGCGGCCAAGCGTTGTCTTGCGCTGGTTTTATTGAGGCCATTAACATCGTCTTCGGCTAATAAACGGATCCGCAGCGCGGCAGGATTGGTTGTGGCTTCACTCAGGTGTTTATTGGCTGCCGATGATGGGGTTTTAACAATATCATAGGGGATAGCTTGGCTAATAAACGGGTCTTGATGTTGGCTAAATAGCTGATTAACGCCATTGACTAATTGAGTCGATGAGCGGTAATTGGTGTCAAGATTATAATGGGCCTGTGTTTGTTGGCGCGCGGCAATATAGGTATAAATGTCGGCACCACGAAAAGCATAAATCGCCTGCTTAGGATCGCCAATCATTAATAAGCTCAGCTGACCTTTACTGGCGTCGTTAGCTTTGTTGTCATTACTATTGTCTTCATTAGCTGGGCTGTGCACAGTGGTCGCTGTGGTTAAGTCCAGTTGCGATGCTAGCGGCTGTTGATATACCTGATTAAAAATGGTGAATTGCAGAGGGTCGGTGTCTTGGAATTCATCAATTAATGCGACCGGAAAACGCTTAGCAATAGCATGGGCTAGGGTGATCGGGTTTTGGCTGAGCGCCATGGCTAAGCTGAGTAATAGGTCATCGGGTGTCATTAAATTACGTTGCTGTTTTTGGCCAGCAAAGCGTTGACGAATGCCTTCACGGGCGCGTACTAAAAATGACGGAATAAGCTGATTAATTAACTCAAGCAAGCGCTCGATATGATCCAGCAACGGCGCTTCAGCAGCAGTGGGAATAACGCCCCCTTTATTGAGTTTAAGCTCGGATAATGCCAATTGCTCCAGCGCTTTTATTGGAGGTAATCCTTGGCCAAATTTTACCCAGTTACTAATACTATCAAACAGTTGACTTAGTTTAGGGTAGCCGTCGGCGCCTTTACCAAAACGTTGACCGTTTAATGGTAGCGATTGCAATAATTCAAGAGTGCTGTCGTGCAGGCTTTGCCACAATAAGGTGAAGCGGCTGATGCTTTGGCTTAGCTGCTGTTGTAGGGTTTCAAAGGCCAGTGGTTGCTTTGACAACACAGCTTGGCTTGCACCTAATAGCGGGCGCAGCTTTTGCGCTAACACGTCTGGTTCAGCAAACACATCACTAATGGCTTGGGCCAAAAAGGGCGGTAATGGATAACACACTTCACGCCAGAAATCGCGCACTGCATGGTGTAAAAACTCACTGTCGTCGAGGGTGAATTCGGACTCAAATAGCAGTGACGACTCAAATGCCATGTCTGACAATACGCGTTGGCAAAAGGCGTGAATGGTAAAAATGGCCGCTTCATCTAACGACTTTAACGCTAAGTCTAAGCGTCTTAACGCAATAGGACGTTCATCTTCCAAGGTGTCTTGGTAAAGCTGTTCAATAAACTCATCATTGACGGCTAAGCCTAAAAAGCGTTTAAACGCTAAGTTAATCCGTTTACGAATACGGTCTCTGAGTTCTTCTGTGGCAGCGTTGGTAAAGGTTACCACCAAAATTTGCTCACAACTTAATGGCGCTTTACCACCGTGGCCTAACAATAAGCGTAAGTATAAACCCGAAATTGTATAGGTTTTCCCCGTACCGGCACTGGCTTCAATTAAGCTGGAACCATTAAAAGGTAAGGTGAGGGCATTAAGCGGTGTCACGGTAATAGCGTCCATTAATGCGCTCCTGGTTTAGCTGCGTTGGCAATGAGTTGCGCTTGAATATCGACTGCGGCGCCACTGACAAAGGTGTCTAATTCTGCCAGTTTATCTTTGTGATACAGGCTTAACATCGGTTGCAGTAAATGGCTGGCTAATGCGCCAAATGTCGCTTCACTAAAGTCTTCTGGGAAATGGAATAATCGCTGGTTATGTGGATCGTGGCCTTCGCCGAATGGGTTTTGGCCGTCATCCCATTTTTGCTGGGCTTTGAGTAACTTTTCTTCATGGTCGCCATCGGTTTCAACATAGGCAAAAGCCGTTTTAGGCATAAAACACAAGGGTTGAGTTTGCCCTTGAATGAAACCACTGATAAAGCGCAGGAGTTGCGCCTGCGCTTGTTCGGCGGTGATAGGCGCAAAGGCATGAAAATGACCAATGTCGAGTAAGTAACTAAATTGATTTTTACCCATGCCCGCGGTGGACGAATTGGCCATAGCGTTGATGCATAAATGGCGTAAGTACACCCGAATAAAATCTCGTCCGTGGGCAGCGCCGGGGCGGTAATTGACTAAGCCTTTAGGCAAAATATCGTCAATACGGCCGACAAGATTGACTCGCACTGTGGACGATTGGCTTGGATCTGCTCTTGCTGGTAAATCCTGCATCGGTAGATCAAAGTTAAGATCCACATTCAACGTGTGCATGGTTTGTTGATCTTGTAAAAACTGCACCCGATTAATCAACGGCGATATATCGCGTAAATATTGATTAATTAACAAGTCGTCGAACGGCGCCATGGGCAATTCACCGCTGGTTTTGAGCTTGCTGAGTAATTCGTGATCTGGGCTGTCGAGTTGATGTTCAATGGCATTGTCGAGCATGCGTGATTGCAATAAATAGCGTTCGAGTGCATTTAAGCTAAACGGTTCGTCATTGTCATCGGCTTGAATATCCAGTGATAAATCAACTTTTAAACTGCGGTTGAAAAAAAATTGCGCAGGATTGCGATAAAAACGGATTAATGCTGACAATTCGAGTTCGACCACTTTAATGCCATCGCTATTGATGTGAGTATGGGCGAACACTTCATCTGCCTGTTCGGCTGACAAGGGTAATGCTTGCTCAAAAAAAGTGATTGTTAATGGTCGCATTGGCGGCTGGCGGACACCATTGGGCATTAAAACTGTGTTGCAGTTTACTGACAGTGTCCGCTGATTGTGGTGTGTCTCGGAAGAGTTTAGCGTCAAATGGTTGCAAAGGTTGCGCTTGAATAAGCTGTGCCAGTACGGATTTATCAGCATCATCAAGATTGATTTCTACTTGCTGTTCAAGCTGTTGCTGTAAGGATTGCGGTAGGTAGCTGAGTTGGCAATATTCGACCAATTCAGACACTAACATTGAGGCGATACGTTCAGCATTATCGCGCTCACTGTGGCCAATATAACTGATGTAAAGCTGCTCTCTAGCAGACAGTAATGCTTCTAAAAATAGGTAGCGGTCGTCTAATCGGCGCGAACGGTCGCCTTTTTTTTAGGCCCAAAATGAGCCATTAAATCAAACCCGACAGGATGTTGAATCCGCGGATAGACGCCGTCATTCATGCCCAGCAAGCACACCACTTTGAAGGGGATTGATCGCATTGGCATTAAAGTACAAAAATTCACGCTACCAGCAAGGTAACGCTGGCCGACTCGAGATTCAGTTAAGCGTTGATTAAACCACTGTTTTAGGACTTCAATATCGACTTGGCCTTGATGGCCGGCGCTTTCAAGCTCGGTATCTAGGGTGACTAATGCATCTCGAATGGCTTGGATTTGTTCACGCTCGTCATCTGTGGTGTCGTAGCAATCGGTGAGTAGCTGTTGTAATTGTTCAAGGCGCTCTGCGGTGCTGTAGTCATTGGCAAATAAAGTGAAATAGGTGTCGATGGTTTCTAAGAAATTGAGCAACTTACCTAATGCCTGAGATGACTGACCTTCAATGCCTTGCACCATTAAGGTATCGCGATAAATATCGGCATCGTCGTTAAAGGCGTAACCCAGTATTAAACGCTTAATGCCAAATGCCCATGAGTTTTGCGTAAAAGGCTGCACACCCAGTTGGCTTCGAGTGTGTTCACTGCGGCCCCAACGGACATTGGCATCATCTAACCAGCGGCGGATTAACGACAATTCGTCATCATCGAGTTGGAAACGACGCAAAATAGCCGGCACTTCTAAAATACCAATCATGTCAGTGAGGCCAAAGCGACTTTGATTGATATTTAACAGGCTTAAAAAGCTATTAATCAGCGGTGACTCTTGCGCTGCGCCCCTGTCGGCAATGGCGTAGGGAATGTAGTAATCGCCTTTATGCGGATTTTTGTCGGCAAAATACTGACTGTTGGCGGTGCCAAATACCGCATCAATATACGGCGCATAGGCCGCAACATCGGGCATCATGATCACTATGTCTTTAGGGCTTAAGTCGCTGTTGTTTGATAATAATTCTAAAAGATGATCATGTAAGGTTTCAACTTCACGCAAGGCACTGTGACAACTGCGTAAGGTAATAGAGTCATCACTTGGCAATAAGGTGCGGCGAGCATGAATATCTTGATACAAACTGGCATTTGGCCCTAATGGTTGACCGAGTGTTTCCATTTGTAAAATGTCGTATTGTACCCCGTGCAGCAGATTATTCGGCTCAGGTTCAACATAACAGTCGTAACCAAAATCGGTGTGCTCTGGCGGTAACGACAGTAATAAATCCAGCAGTTCACGGCCCATTTGACCATTATTGGCCAGTATAGGGTTACCCACTTCGAGTTTGTCTTCCCAGTCTTGGTCGAGTTGTTTTTTATTGGCATATTGCAACGCCATGCGGGCACGGGTTTTCGGCTCAATAATATCGCCCCAATAATGCTGGCAAGGGCTGAGAGACAGCATAATCACATCAATGCGACTGGCTAAATGGTACAGCACATCGAGGGTTTGTGGCGGCATGGATGAAATACCAAACACGTATAATCGAGCCGGCAACATGGATAAGTCAGTATCTGGATTGGCCAGGGTTGCAATTAAATCGGCATGTAAATTGGCGCGATGATAATGACTGGCGTGTAAATGATGTTGGTTATAATCGATTAATGCTCGCCACAGGATCGGTTGCCATTGCTGGTTTTCATCTAACGTTAAGCGATTGTCTAGGCTTGATAATGGCTGATTTTGCTCCCACGCTAAAATCCACTCGGGACGATAAACTAAGTATTGGTCAAAAATATCGGCAATGCGGCCACACAATTGAAATAGCTTAATCGCGTCATGTGACTGATTGAGCTGCAATATGGCGTGGGTGTTTGCTGTATGAACATTAGTTTCAGTATCAATATCAGCACCAGTATTCGCATCGATATCTGTATCAGTAATATCACTTGTGGAATCAACTTGAGGTGATAAGTATTGTTTGAGCGGGCTAAAGTCTGGGTTATCTAGCAGACTTGGCAATAAGTCCATTAATTTCCACGTCATTGCCGCTTTGGTAAAGGCATTATCTTTTGGCACATCGGGCAGCAAGTCATGGCATAATTGCCAGGTAAAGCTGGAGGGTAGCGGGAACGATAATGCGGCGGCGATACCATTGTGTTTAGCGATTTCTAAACGCAGCCAAGTCGACATCCCCGGGCTTTGAACTAACACATGCTCACAGGCTAATAAACTGACGTTATCTAAGCGAATAGCCAATAGTTTGGCCAGTTGTTCAGATAACACTTCCATCTGATTAGATTGAATTAAAGTAAGCATGGGCGACCCGCTAATTTGAGATTAATTCATTCTATGGACTCTGCCGTAAATCATCAATCAAAACCGTTAATAATCAGGATGATTGCTGCTGTAGTGCACAAGAACAGTTGCGAAAGAGTCGCAGGCGTAAGCGATGATATAACTGGCTAAAATGTTGCTGTTGTTGCTGGATTTGCGACGCTGTCAGAGGTTGATATTTAAGAGCTACATAGGCACTGCTCAAGGCCGTAAAGTCCGCTGCCACTTGAGGGGTAAGGGCACCTAAATGTGCACTGACTGCCGCAGCGTAATCGGACGGTGCTTGGCCTTGTTGGCGGGCGATGCCTTTTTTGGCTAAGCGTTGGCAAATGATTTGATAGCGTTTATTGAGTGGATCTTGTTGGCGATCGGTACTAAATAACCCAGCATAATAAGCAATAATCAGCGCGATAATGATAAAACTAAACATCATCAATAAGGCGATCTTAGTGCTGCTGACATCCCCCAATAGCTTGGCTAATACCTGTTGTTTTCGTTGTTCATCGAAACCTAATACCCACACGCTCCAGTAATAATCGACACTGGCAAACTGTTGGCGTAATTCATTTAACCATGGGTATTGCTTCATGTGCAGCGTGCTAAACGGGCTGTCTTGTAAGTAGCTGCTTTGGCTGTCAAAGGTGGCATCAAACCCATCGAGTACCCGTTGCGGGGCAATCATTGCGGTAGGATCAAAACGTTGCCAACCTTGGCCTTCTAACCACACTTCGGTCCAAGCATGCGCCATGTATTGATACACACTGTAATAGCCCGCTTTGGCATTGTATTCTCCGCCCTGATAACCGGTAACCATCCGCGTTGGTATGCCGCTGGCGCGAGCCATAAACACCAGCGCTGAGGCGTAGTGAGCACAAAATCCGGCACGGTTTTCAAATAAAAAGTCATCAATTTGCTGCTCACCAACACTCGGCGGACTTAAAGTGTAATAGTAGGCCTGCTCAGCAAAATAATTCATCATCGCATTGATGCGCGTCTGCGGATCTGGATAATCTTTGGCAAATTGTAAACCAAGCTCAAGGGTTTTTGGGTTGCTGTTGGGCGGTAATTCAAGGTTTAGCTGTTTGGTATTGCGATCGAGTTTTTTATCCATAATCTGATCGGGATATGAGGTCACTCGATAACTCATGCGCTGATCGACAGGCCTGAGTGAATACAAACGATAATCTGCTAATTCAACCACTTGATCATTATTGCTAAACGCTTCATCTAAGCCATACAACCATTTTTGATGACTGGGTTCGCTAATCACCACATAATCGATTTTGCTATTATTGCTGTTGGCAGCAGGGGCTTGGCGCATGGGCTTGTTAAAGTATGCCTGTCGCTGAATTTGTTGAATACTCGGGTCTTGGCGCCATGTTTTACCATCGTAATTTTCCATCACTAAGGTGCGCCAATATAAGTCTTGGTTTGCCGGTCCTAGGGAACTGCCATCTGGGTTGTCAAAACCGACGCGAAAGGCTAATTCTGCTGAACGAGTGAGCTTACTTATGTCACCAAAGGAGACTTCATCGGATAATCCAGTTTTGGCGGTTTTCATATTGGGCACTAACCATAAAGGCCCGAGCCTTGGGAACACCACAAACAGTAATATGGCTAATGGTAGGCTTTGTAAGATTTTTAGACTAAAACTGAGGTTAGCCGCTTTGTTGGATTTGTCTTGATAAACACTGATTAACACACCGGTATTGAGCACCGCAACGGCCAATAAGTGCAAGGTATCAAGCATGCTTTGTTGATCAAGCAAGGTGAGTCCAATAAGGAAATACCCTACTAATACAATCGCTTTTACATCTCTTAGTTGGCGCATTTCGATGTATTTTAATGCGTAACCTAAAATTAATAAGTTAACCAAGGCATTGAGTAAACCGATTTCAGATGACACTAAAGCAAGGGTTATCGCGGCGCCAATCGCCAAAGAAGTTACCAGTAATTTAGGCGGCGCAGCGACTTTACCGAGAAAAAAATGCCTACTCGCCAAACAAAGCAAATCGCACAGATGCCGATGCTCCATAAGGTGGCTTGTTGATACAAGGGGCTAAGGATGGCGACATTAGTGACCAAAAGCCAAAACAAGGTATTGCGACTAATAATGGCATCAAAGTTATCGGTCATAGTGATTTACCTACCGTTGAGGAAGTCACATCGCTTGGGCTAAAATCTGGATTCATATTGGCGGGTAAACGATAAGTTGCAATCATGGTTTGGCAAGCCACTCGGTGTGCTTCGCCTGTTTGCTGGTTGATAATATGCTCATCAAGAATTAAGCCAAATACTTGCTGAGTTTGGCTGAGCTTATCAACTTGCCAAGCTAACTTACTCAGTTTGTGTTCAATGTTATTGCCCGATGTGTTGGCCAAGGTTAACCAAACGGGTAATCCTTCAGGCTCTGCAAACTCTTTGGATAACATGCCTTTGTCTTGGGCCCATTGTTTCCATGCCACTTGTTTGAGTGATTCCCCCCGGAATATAAGTGCGTAAGCCTTTGTAGTCATCAACGCCTGGGCGTAATTTACCGTGCTCATATTGGCTATCATTGTCACTTATGTGGCTTGCAAGCTCAATGTCACACATTTCTGGTTTAGCGAAAATAACATGATGAATATCTAAGTCTACATAGGACCATGCACAGCATAATCCTAACGGAAAATAGGACGAGACTTTGATCCGCCCAGGGGTTAATTGACCACGCTTAGCCCCTTCAAATGGCACGATAGCAATAGCTTGCTCGTGCATTTGTTTGACGCGGACATGGCGCTGATAACTAAATTGCAAACAAATTTGCTGGTGGGTGGTATCGGGATTTTTCTGCCGAGTATGACCAGTTAACATGATGGGAAATGGCATGCTGTCGCCAGCATAGCATTGTGGCGGCGTGACTGGATTAAAGGTTAACCCTGCAAGGTTTTTATAGCTGTATATGATGCAGGTATGAAACACACTGGCGAGTAATAAGCTTAAGCCAATCACCAAGTTATTTTGATAATTGGTGCCAAATAAATACAGTAAAACAATGAGTCCAATCCACACCAAGCCAAAACCACTGGGAAGAATAAAAATACCTTTGTGGCTGAGGGTAATTTGCTTTTGTGCTGGTAGGCGCTTACTTATCCACCTTGACCAGCGTTGGGTTAACGATGCTGGAATTAAACGACGCAACCGTGACGGCTTGATAGCACCATTGGCATAGGTTGGCGAAGAGTGCTTTTTTGCTTTCGTCGATTTAGCCATGGGTATCTGCGCCGTTAACGTATTGGGTTAACACTAGCGAGGATAGTGTCAGACAACGCTTCGCCTTGAAATTGACTACTGCTGCGAATGCGATGTTCTGCTACTGATGCAAATACCGCTTGAATATCTTCAGGGACTACGTACTGGCGTTGATTGATAAAAGCCCATGCTTTGGCAGCTTGAAGCAGAGCAATACTGGCGCGTGGCGATAAACCGTTAGCGGTATTGTGTTGCCGAGAAAAATCGACCAAGGCAATTAAATAATTTAGTACCGCATCAGATGCCGACACTTGCGCCACTTGTTGTTGCAGTAGCATTAGCTCTTGCGGGGTTAAGCATTGTGATAATGAAGCCGGTTTATTCGCTTGAGTGCGCGATTTTAACATGGCTAATTCCGCTTCTGCGCTAGGGTAGCCGATGGAAATTCGCATCATAAATCGATCAAGTTGCGACTCTGGTAAGGGGAAGGTGCCTGCTTGATCAACTGGGTTTTGGGTCGCAATAACAAAAAACGGTGAGCTAAGTTGATGGGTTATGCCATCGATAGTAATTTGTTGTTCTGCCATGGCTTCAAGTAGAGCACTTTGGGTTTTCGGGCTAGCGCGGTTAATTTCATCGGCCAACAACATTTGATTAAACACTGGGCCTTTGTGAAAGATAAACTGTTGCTGCTCTTTACTGTAGATGGATACTCCAAGGATATCAGCCGGTAACATGTCACTGGTAAATTGAATACGCTGGTAACTCATGCCTAAACTGTTGGCAATACCCTGGGATAAACTGGTTTTACCCATGCCGGGCAAGTCTTCAATCAGTAAATGGCCTTTGGCGAGGATACAAGCTACAGCAAGTTTTATTTGCTCTGGCTTACCGAGCAGAACTTGGCTGAGTTGAGTGAGTAATGTTTGAATATTTGATTGCGACACGAAAACTCCAACTTGTCTGCAATAAACCCTTATTGGTTTATTGTCGAAAGGGTTTATTGTGGGTTACGGTTTGTCGTTCAGTATTTGATCACTATCCTTGTCATTTGGGCTTATGATTACTGTGCGTTAATGGTGATAGGTGACCATTGTGATTAGCATCAATCACCACCAAGCGCTTCAACACCTATGATGCCAGTACAATACTTATATCACAGGTTATCTTGTGAACCCATGTTAGCAAAATACACCAATATTGAATGGCGATTATTGGGTTAAACCAGAGCTAAAACGGGTCACGATTTATCATTGCTAGTAACGATAGCTAAGCTCTTTACGACTAAACATACCGTCTTTAGATGATTTATTCTGTTGGAATATCATGCGATAGCTCAGTACTGCTTGAACATATTCCCGGGTTTCAGTGTACGGAATTGTTTCAATGAAGCTCATTACATCTAGGCGACCATTGGAGTCTTTTAACCAGCGTTTAACACTGCCTGGGCCAGCATTATAAGCCGCAGTTGCGAGTACTCTATTTTGATCAAATTGTTTAAGTAATTCACTGTAATACGCACTGCCCAGCATAATGTTCACTTTCGGGTCGTATAGGTCTTTTACGTTATTAAAAGGGATTTTATTTCTTTTAGCCGTTTGTTTGGCCGTAGCTGGCATTAACTGCATTAAACCTCTGGCTCCTACACCTGAGGTTGCATAGAGATAAAAGGCACTTTCGCGACGAGAAATAGCACGAATTTCATCAATATTAACGGAGAATTTTTTACTGGCGTTAACGAACTCATCGTTAGCCGCTTCCGGAAAGCGCAGTGCCAGTGAATCCCATAATTTACCTTGAATACTTGATTCAACGCTCAATGCATGCCAACCGTTTTTTAAGGCTAACAAACCGTATTGTGCCGTCATGTCACTATTATGGCGGCGCATTAAATACAACCACTCATTACGAGCATCAATTTGCTTATCTAAAGCCATTAATTCAATCACGCGAGCAAGGCCGGGATCTTGATTTAACTTAGCTTGCAATTCTGGATTGGGTGCTAAGTTATTATCATTCATCGCCAAAGGTTTACCGAGCGCTTCTGCGGCATTAAAACCGTAAAAGTTACGCTCGCCACTTAAGGTCAACTGCAGTTGTGTTGCACGGTTTTTGTCATGGCTAGAGGTCATCTTAGCTTGCCAATATTGCCAACGAGGATCAGCCTTGCCTTGGTCGCTTAATAAGGCTAAATACTTCTCTACTGTCGCAAAGTCCTGTTGACGAATGGCCCAGCGTAAGCGCATTTCATATAAATCATCAGACTTGAGTAATGGCAACATGGTGTCAATGTGTGACACTAATTTATCGTCTTGCTTTATCAGTGCTCGGCGAACTAAATAGCGATTAAGTTGGCGTCCGCCAAAGTCACTGAATCGATCTAATTTTTGATATTTTACATACAGTTTAATTGCTTGATGTAAATCTTTGTAGGCCAGTTTACGTAATCCGGCATCTACAATATCACCTATGATAGGTTTTGAGCTGGCAAATTTTTTCATGTGCCGTAAGCTATTTGGGTCGCGATACACTGACAATAATAGTTTGGCTTCGTCATCATGTTGGGTGATTTTTTGAGACAAATAGTTGAGTAAACTGGATTGGCCAGCGTCGAAACTAAGTAGCATGCGGGCCCAGATAAGTTCTTGGGTGCGATAGCCCGCTTTAGTCCATTGATTAATCACAGCATCACATTCTTTAGGACGTGAATAGCCATAAACCCATATGCGTTCTACACCTTTGTATGCCATCTCTTTATTACCCGCATCAAGTTGTGCTTGGTAGTAATAACATTGCAGACGGATATCATTAGGCGTGTCTGGTGATATCACCAGAAAGTCTTGCCAACGTTGTTTTTTACCTGCGTTAAGCAGATAGCGATAACGGGCATTATTGTACAGCGGTGTAGTATCAAATTTGTTGATAGCATTGAGTGCTATGCTACCTGGAGACTGCACTATGCTGTCGATGGTTGCGTGGTAGTCGAGGTAAACCGTTAATGGATAATCGGCTAATTTTTTGCGTAATACTTGATACTTATCCAGCTGGTTTTTATCTAGTGCTTGGCGAGCATCAAGATAGCGTTGCTGTTGTGAAGTCAGCGCATTAGCTTGGCTTATAAAGGCCAATGATGTACTGAATAATAATGCGCTAGCCATTAACATGTTTGCCCAAGTGTTACGCATTTAAATAAGGATCTCCGCCACAGTAATTTGTTTCCTAAAAAGAATGGGTGATTAATGCTTTTGCTAAACAGTCGTTGTACGTTGTTAAATCACTATTAGTCTTATTGATTAAATAAAGATTAATTATTACTTATTATTGCAATTCACTATCACTAGTGTGTTTTTCGACTGATTCATCTAGTGCTCGGTTGAGCAATTGTTTATCTAACTGCTTGCTGGTATCGACACCTAATTGCTGCATGTAATGTGCTTGTCTAATGACATTGCCTTTACCTGAGGATAATTTTGCCATGGCACTTTGATAGCTTTTGTCTGCAGTGTCTAAGGCTCGGCCAAGCTTTTCCATGTCTTCAAGGTAACCGCATAATTTATCGTAAATACGACTGGCTTGTTTAGCGATATTTTGCGCATTTTGGGTTTTGGTACTCATAACGCCATATATTGTTGATGGTGCGCAAAGCTACTAATAAGTTGGTTGGACTCACCAGCATAATATTTTGCTCTAAGGCAAAGTTAACTAGGCTTGGATCATATTCAATGGCCAGTAAAAATGCTGGCTCAATCGGAATGAACATTAGTACATAGTCCAAACTCTTCAGCCCATGCAGCTTATGATAATCTTTTTGGCCAAGACCCTTAATATGCTGTCTAATTGATAACGCATGTTCTTTTATTGCTTGGTCGCGAATGTCTTTATCTTCGCTATTAAAGTAACGCTCATAGCTGACCAGCGACATTTTCGCATCAATTACCACGTCTTTTTGCTCAGGCAAATGCACGATAACATCGGGTTTAAAACGCTTGCCATTATCGTCTTTTAAATCTTGCTGTGTTTGATACTCATGGCCTTCGCGTAAACCACTTTCTTGTAATACGCGTTCTAAAATCACTTCGCCCCAATTACCTTGCTGCTTATTGTCACCTTTAAGCGCTTTGGTCAGGTTAATGGCATCTTGGCTCATTTTTAAGTTGAGATCGCGCAAATTGTCTAATTGATGCTTTAACGCGCTACGCTCAGATTGCTCATGGGTGTACGACTCTTGAATTTGACGTCGAAAGCCTTCTAATTGTTGTTTCAGCGGCCCGATAACACCGTCTATTTGCGAGACATTTTGTTGTTTAAAGTTTTCACTGCGTTCTTCGAAAATTCGATTTGCCAGGTTTTCAAATTGCAGTTTAAGGCGTTCTTCAGCAGATTCGAGTAAGGCTATTTTATCTTGTAATGATTTTTGCTCAGTTTCAGCTTTGACCAGAATCGTTTGTTGCACTGCATTAGACTTCGCTAAATTGAGCTGTGATTCCATTAAACGATGTTGAATATCAACCATTTGTTGTTCAACAAGACTAACCCGATCTGCTTTGGTTTCTGCGCTAGACAGTTGGCCAATCAGATCTTCAATTTTACTTTGCAGATGATTACTGTGATCAATTTTATCATCGAGATTATCTTGTAATCTGGACATTTCAATTTGGACTTCATTGAGTTGTTGAAGCGTTTGCTGTTCATGTTGAAGCTTAAGTTGCTCCCATCGTTTACGAGTTAATCGTTGATTGATTAGGGCGCCAATGAGAAAGGCAACAAACGCGACAGCAATCAAAGCTGCAATTTGAGGAGGAGTTAACGACACTACAAAAGGCATAACAAAAACCGATAGAAAATAATGGTTAAGGGTCGCACGGCTAATAATCCGCTGCAAGAGGTAAACTGAGGATTTAATCAAATATTATTGTTAATGATTAAATTTAAACCTAACCCTTATATAGGTTCGTATAGCATTTGCAGTGACACCATTTCGGCAATCGATAAAGGTTGACGGCCTTTTGTTTTTTTTTAGTCATGTTCTGAAATAAAAAAAGGTTTTTACCTGTCTATTGAGATAAGTATGGCAGATTATGGTAATACTTTGCTGTCGAAAAATATTTTATTGAGGTGATTTATGACCGGTAAAAAACGCTTTACTCAAGGCATACAACAACGTGCGGCTTGGCATATTCCTGATAACCAAGTGACTCCCGAATCGGTATTTAATGATCGCCGTAACATTATCAAAGCACTTGGGTTAGGAGCGTTGGGAGCCAGTTTGCCTGGTCAAGTTCAAGCCGGTATTTTTGATTTATTTGGCGAGCAAAAAGCGCAACATCCTTTTGTGACTCAAGGTCTGCAATATACAACTCCCGCTAAGTTTGTGTTACCCAATCCGAAAACCCCAGAAGATAAAGTGACTCGTCATAATAACTTCTATGAATTTGGTACCAGTAAATCCGATCCCTATGACAATGGGCAAAACTTTAAGGTTGATCCTTGGACTCTGACCATTGATGGCTTGGTCGATAAGCCGATCACCTTAGACCTTAATGAATTGACGACCCGTTTCGCTCTTGAAGAGCGCACTTATCGTTTACGCTGTGTTGAGGCTTGGTCGATGGTGATACCTTGGGTGGGCTTTTCGTTAGCCAGTTTACTTAAACAAGCTGGGGTGCAAAGTAACGCGACTCACGTTGCTTTTGAGACCTTGTTTGATCCAGAGCAAATGCCCGGACAAAAGAGTCGCTTAATGGGTGGTGGGATCCATTATCCCTATGTTGAAGGCTTAACGGTTGCAGAGGCAATGAATGACTTATCGTTTTTAGCCGTCGGTTTATATGGTAAAACCTTGCCGCCACAAAATGGCGCACCTATCCGCTTAGTCGTGCCTTGGAAATACGGTTTTAAGAGCATTAAATCAGTAGTGAGAATCCGCGTGATGGATAAGCAGCCACCAACGAGTTGGAATCAATTAGCTTCGAGTGAGTATGGTTTTTATGCCAATGTCAATCCAGAGGTTGATCATCCACGTTGGTCACAAGCATCTGAGCGCAGTATTGGGGAGGGTGGACTTTTCTCCGCGAAACGTATTCCGACGCAAATGTTCAATGGTTATGGCGATTCAGTCGCCGACCTGTATAAAAATATTGACCTGAGGAAGTTTTACTAATGCGCATAAGTGCTCGAGGGCTGTTTTGGCTAAAGGTGTTGTTACATATTAGCTTTTTATTGCCAGCCTTTTATCTCGTGGCGCTAGTGTTAACTGACAATGCGGGCGGCGATCCTGTGCAGTATATTATTCATTATACGGGCATGGGAGCGCTTAATAGCTTGTTAGCTACTTTGCTTATTTCACCTATCGCTAAACGTTTTAAGATAGCCGCGCTAATCCAAACTCGCCGCTTGGTGGGCTTGTATGTGTGTGCCTATGCACTGTTACATATTAGTGCTTTTATCAGTTTAGACTTACTGTTTGCGTGGGGATTATTGTTTGAAGAGGTGATTAAGCGGCCTTATATTTTAGTTGGCGCTGCGGCATTACTAATCATTTTATTACTGGCGCTAACGTCACCTAATAGCATCAAACGCCGCATGGGAAAGCGCTGGCAGTCATTACATAATTGGATTTATCTGGCTGCGATTTTGGCACCTATCCATTTTTATTGGTCGGTAAAGTCTGAAATTATTGAGCCGAGTATTTATATTGTGTTGTTTGCGGCGTTATTGCTGTACCGAAAAGACAGTATTTATAAATGGATTAAACCGAAAAAATAAGCTTATTTTTTATTAACTAACGTCTCAATTTTTGATTGAGGCCGTTAGTTGAAAAAGCGGCAAACACAGTAAATACCATCACAGACAGCATAATAATGGCCAATCTTAACCAAGGTTGTTGCAGTGCAATGCGCATATCAATAAAATTAAATGCGCTGACTGACCAGACAAATACTACGCTTACCAGTAAACCTATCTTGAGTAATGTGTGGGTAAATGAATGCCGAATAAGCATGAGTAATGGTAAGCTCATGGCAATAATGGCTAAGACGTGCTGGTCAAAACGTAAAAAATGCGCGCCTAATAACAGGTAAGCTAAACTAATTATGGTTACTCGCCACCACATACCATTCTTCCTCATTAATACGCCACAACGAATGCCAATAGTGCCACTACGAAAGTGTTACAAGTGTGTATGTCGTTGGCGATGAATAATGCAGCATAGCGTTAAATGATGGCTGATTGTTGGCTGTGGTTCACAAATTACTTATTTGTCAGCTTAATGATTCTCGATAATCAGTGATTAACTGAGGGTTATTTTAAGGGTATTATTTATCGGCGCGATGATTAGCTAGGCGCAGGCTTAAATTACAATTTGAGCGCCAGTATTAACCTTGCTTCACCAGGGGAAAAATAATCATTTTCGTTAGTCAGAATAATAAATTCCATTGATTGATATAAAGACAAAGCGACAAGATTGTTAGGCGCAACTGTGAGTAATAAACGTTTAATTGCCCCATTGGATTCACCGCGGGCAGTAGCGATAGCGTGATTGATTAGTCCACGAGCAATTCCTTTACCACGAGCTTGTGTTGCAACGGCCAATGATAAAATCCAAGCATCACCAGCTTGAGCGTTCGACTCAACCCATAATAAATAGCCTAATAATGAGCTATCCTGTTTGGCAACTAATAGTCCTTTAGGCCAGCAATCAAAAGCTTGTCTAAAGAAAAAGGCAGGGTAACAAGGTTCACCAAATATCGTCTTTTCAAGTTGATGGATATCAGCTAAATCAGTTTTTTGGGCGAAATGGATCGGCAGTTGATCAGGAGGCAAAATATAATATCCTTATTATCTAACTTAGATTTGCGATGACTGATAAAGTGATTTTAGTGATTATCCCTTATGGATACAAAGCACTTATTAGCAAAATTAATACAATAGCATTATTCTCACTATCAATAAGCTACAAATGATTGTTGAATTAAGGTAAACACCACAGGAGTGTTGGCAATGAAGGCATATATGGCTGTAGGGTTACTCAGCTTCACATTAATCATAAGTGGTGCCAGCAGGGCACAAGAAACTGAACATGATATCGATTGCGATGCAGCAATGAGTACGGTTGATATTAATCAATGCGCTAGACAGGAATTTGAAGTGGCGCAAGTTAGGTTAGATGAATATATCGCTAAGGCTAGTGACACTTTTCATGATGATCCTGTAGTGCTTGAAGCACTCCAGCTATCGCAAAGAGACTGGCTGACTTATCGAGAGTCTTATTGCCATGCGATATACCAATTATGGCGAGATGGCACAATAAGAGGGGTTATGTATCAAGGATGTATGCTGCAACTTACGGTGCAGCGTACTCATAATATTTGGCAAAACTATTTAACCTACATGGATTCAAGTGAACCTATATTACCCGAGCCACAATGATGACTTCCATTGATCTCTTACTCATTGTATTGGCTTAGTATAGGATTATTTACTCTCTGCTTCCAAGCTGACTATTTTAGCCCAAATTTGTTCCGATTCAGCCGTCAGTAAAGAGTAGGTTTTAATATCGCCTTTTCGCTGTGCTTGCATGGCTTGCTCTAATATTGCATCGTAGCTTTTGCGCAATTTTTTAACTGGATCTGGCTTTAAAAATGAAAACATTATAGTGCTCTTTGTGATGACGATTGTTATTAAATACGAAGCGACTGAGGTTTCAGCTCAATGTGAATAAGGTTTTTGTCTATTTTAGCATTTATTCAAATATGCTTGGTTGTTCGGCCTATTGATAAAATCAAAAGACTGGGTAAACCGCTTGCCATTATTTAGTCGATAAAGAAAGTTTACAGACTGTTTTTCGTAAGATAATCAATTGATATCATTAAAAATCATCGGTGCAAGGAGGTCTTTTTTGCGTGACTCATTGCGTTGTCATCACACCTTTATTGATTAGATTTCAAATGACGCTTGCTTTGATGTGGCTTTTTTTAATGAAGATAATATTTTTTGCTCACCTTGTAATAAATCCGCCATTGATGCTCGGGCCTTGAGCCGCGTATAAAGCGCTGAAAGATTCGGCCAACGCTGTGCATCTAGTTGCTCTCCTGCGTGCTCCATATTGACCATCTGAGAAGCAAACGCTAAATCGGCGAGGCTTAAGGTGTCTGCCACAAAGAATTTAGCATTACCTAAGGTGTGTTCTAAGTAATCAAAGTGGATGGGGAGTTTTTCATTTAAAGCTGACATTACCGAAGGTTCATCGCAAAGATGGCCCATACTGGGATTAATTATACGCTGTTGAAATAGGGTAAAGGTGACCAGTGGGGCCAACTCATAATCAGCATATTTTTCTAACCAACGTACCTTGGCATGTTGCTCTGCGGTTTGTCCTAGTAAAGGAGTAAGCTGGCAATATTTATCTTCAAGGTATTGGCAGATCACGCTGGAATCAGCCAAGGTTAAGTCACCATCCTTCATAGCTGGAATACGCCCCAGAGGATTGAGTTTTTTAAACCAAGCCGGTTGGTCAAAAGGCAATACAATGACCAACTGATAATCGAGCTGTTTTTCGGCCAGACATAAACGCAGTTTACGTACATAAGGAGAAAGTGGCACGCCATAGACAATTAGGCTCATTATAGATCCTTGTTAGTTAACAAATTCATAAGCTAGGTAGGTTAATTACTAGTGAGCAGGCATAACGATTTCATTTAGCGTAATGCAAATATCGCTGGCTGATTGAACCTCACAGCATGATCCTGCTAAAGATGTCATGGATCATGCTGTGTCGGTCAGGGGCTATTACTGACGTCTAATAAACGATTCAATATAAGCCGGAGTCCGTGCATTTAAAATAGGATCCGCTGACGGTGTAATCCCTTTTGGTAACAACACAGGGTTAAAAATACCATTGCCACATGTTTGGATCGTTGATTCGTTATCTCTTTTGCCGTTAATGATAACTTGGCCAACTAATAAACGCTGTCTGTCTTCAGGCCAAAGTACCGTTGGGTTATTAATTTCATCATCTTTTTCTGCAAGCTTAATGAATAAATTCCAGACTGCGGGTTGATGTTTAATTCGTGTTAATAATTCTTCTTTTAAAAAGTCATCTGGAAGCTCTGCAAGTTGAGCTTGAGATAAATTAACGACGCCGTCTTCAGGTTCAAAAATCCAACGACCAGGAACTATGTCGTTATTTTTGGTTGTGAATAGGAAGCTATTAACACCGAAATACGGGCTATTGGCAAAACTTGCACTGGGTGGCAATTGTTTGACGAAGTCAAAAAATGCCTTGGCATCGGGTTTGTTATCGATTAACTATTGTTTGCCTTCTGGCCCTTGTTTTACTTTAACTTGAAAAGTAAAAAAATCATCTAGGTTACCGGCAAAAAATACCGGTGAGTTTGTGGTGACAAAATTGAGGTTTTCTTTGTCACCATCAATTTTAAGTGACATAAAGCGTCCGGCAGTTTTATCTGAAGCGTGTGGATTTGTGCCACCCATTGAAAAACGCGCGGTGACATTAATCTTTGATTGATCAAAGAAAGGAATTGCTAATTCATCATTTAATTTAGGGTTAGGTGCAAAATATCCAGAGGTACAGAATCCTTTAGCATGATTGCGCAGTTTGACTTTTTTTACCTGCTTCTCGACTCGCCATATCAGGTGTGCCATTAACAGCATCAACGATTTCTTGCATGGTTTTTTCTGATGCATAAAGTGACGTTGATAGAATAGAAAGACTAGAGAGTAAACAGATTTTTGACAGTAATTGATATCGACGAGTCGTCATTTTTATTATTCCTAGTGGGGTAATGTAATCAGTATAGACAGGCAGAACCCGTGAAATATTTCACCGCTAAGGTATTTATTTTATATTTACGCTTAAATAGATTAAAAATCTCAATTTAACGTATATCAATGACAGCCATTATTTGAACCGTTGATCATTTGTTAGGTCAACGAGATAATCGTGTTAGGCATAAAAAGATGGCTTAAAAATAATCCCTAGATAATTTCACCAATGGGTTTTCTTAAAGTTGTACCCTTAACTAGATAGTGCATTTTTTCTCTAGTTACTTTTATGGACATTGAGAAAGCTTTGAAGGCTGCTTATAGCTAAACCATAATATTCTCTGTTGCGGTATTTTTATAATGCATCTCATGCTTATCAAGCAGAGGCCATGAAGTATTAATGGGACAAACTTCTGGCCATTTGGAAATTGACCTAACCCGTCAAGGTAAAGGCGTATTACTTGGTTAGGTAGTCGGTTCGGCAGCTCGTCAGTCACTTCCTGCTAAAATTCGCAGAAGTTAATATTGGCACCTAGTTTGAAGCTAACAACGCTTTCCATAAAATGGAAAGCGTTGTTAATTTATGCTGAACACTGTTCCAGTTGAGTATTTTTCTTGTTCATTTGCAGATAACTTAACAGCCACATGATTAAGCCGCCGGCAAATAGCACTGCCGCCACATAACCGGTCTCGTTAGGCATTGCACCTTGTGCGATAAACATACCGCCCACCCAAGGGCCGATAGCATTGGCAGTGTTAAATGAACATTGCACTAATGCACCTATCATGGCGTGACCATTTGGCGATACGTCCATCAGTAAGGTTTGAATTAATGTGGCTAAACCCACACTGCAACCAATAAAGAAAATCACCGCATACAATAGCCAAATATTATGGCTGGCGCTGACATAGGCAACAGAAAATATAATCGTACACACTAATGCGATACCTGTGGTTTTTAAGGCGGCGCGATCGGCCGCTTTGCCTAATACATAGTTACCTAAGGTACAACCAATACCAAACATCACCATGGCAATTGAAATCGTGTAGGCCGGGGTTTGTGTCACCACTAAGATGGTGTCGGCGATATAAGTGTAAATACAAAACACACCGCCAAAGCCAATAATCACAATGCCTAAAATTGACCACACCAATTTATTTTTCAACACACTAAATTCATTAATTAAATTAGATGGTTGGCTATTTTCTATTTTTGGAATTACCACATAGACGCACACAAGTGCGATTAAAGCGAGAGCCGATGCACCTGCTAAACAATAGCGCCAGCTTAAGTTTTGGCCGACTAAAGTGACAATTGGAACCCCAACAATGGTTGCTATGGTTAAGCCCATAAACACTTTAGACATATAGCTGGCACGTTTATGTTGTGGGGCAATATCGGCAGCCAATAAAATTGCGGCACCAAAATAAGCGCCGTGAGGTAGACCGCTTAAAAAGCGAAATACAATAAGCTGTTCAAGTGAAGTGGCCATGGCACTTAAGCCATTTGAGATAAACATTAATGTCAGAAATATCGCCAATGCATGACGTTTTTTCATATTGGCAGTTGTCAGCATCAAAATCGGTGCACCGACAACAACCCCTATCGCATAAGCACTAATAGCATAACCGCTTTGAGATGGAGTAGAGGCAAATGTCTCGCTAATTAATGGCAGCATTGGCATCATCGAAAATTCAGATAATCCCAAAATAAAGGTGCCTAGCGCTAACACGAGTAAAATGGCGGTAGTGTTTAGTTGGCTCGGTGATGTTGCCGCCGGTGTCATATGTAATCCTGTTATTGATAAGAGACGAATAGTGGTGAGTTTTATTTTTAAGCTTATGATAGTCATGTTATGTAAAGACATTATTACGGTTAAGATCTGGCAACGAGCAACAAGCTTTAATGTGCCAAAGACATAATGGTTAAACATGATTGTATCGACAGTGAATTCGCTATTATTAGGGGAAACTTAGCGACTGCGACATCATAAAGCACCACAGTTTATTAGATTTTTAATAAAAGACCGCAATAAATTAAAATTTTATTATAAACAGGCTATTATGATTATTTAATGTGTCCTTTTATTGTCCAAGTCGTAAATGCGATGTAATCATGCGGTTAATCTGAGCGGTTAACTTGAGCCGGTAACTTAAGCGGTCAATCTCAGCCAACATTGATTCTTGATTCTTGATTCTTGATTCTTGAAATATTGATTTTTTGGGTGCCTAAATTCCTTGCGTCTACGTTAATCTTTAGTCTAATACCCGCCTTTTTTACTTGTGAGTGACCCCATGCATTGGTTAGTTTGAATAAGACGAATAACATTATTCATTATAATAATAAATGCACGGAGGCTTTAATGGTCAAACAACACCAAGCGCAACTTCCTCTTACTCTGAGTGAATACCATGGTGCCACTTCAATAACGCTTATCAATAAAACCATTGGTCAATATTTTGATGATATTGCTAACACCTATCCAGATAATCTTGCCGTTGTTGTTTACCATCAACATATCCGCTGGAACTATCGCCAGTATCAAGAAAAAATAGACTCCCTCGCCACAGGTTTATTGCAGCTAGGCATTCAAGCAGGAGATAGAGTAGGGATCTGGTCGCCTAACAACATTGAGTGGTGTTTAACGCAATTTGCGACCGCTAAAATTGGCGCCATTATGGTGTGTATCAATCCCGCTTATCGACCTGAAGAGCTGGAATACTCCTTGAGCAATGTTGGTTGCCGTGCCGTGATTTGTGCTGATAGGTTTAAGTCCAGCGATTACCTACAAATGTTGAATGAGTTATTGCCAGAATTGAGCAGTAATCAGGGCCGTTTATCCGCTCGCGCACTGCCAAAACTTGAATTTGTTATCCGCATGGGTACAGACAAAACCCCTGGTATGCTTAATTTTAATGATTTGCTGGTGGAGGTTAACGCCGATGATCAACATGTGTTGGCCAGCATTGCTGACTCTCTTAATACACATGATTCGATTAATATTCAATTTACCTCTGGTACTACTGGCAGCCCCAAAGGCGCGACATTATCGCATCATAATATTTTAAATAATGCTTATTTAGTGGCTGAGGCGATGAAACTTACTCCGGCCGATAAATTGTGTATTCCTGTGCCGCTATATCATTGTTTTGGCATGGTATTAGGCAGTTTATGTTCAATTATAAATGCCTCCGCAGCTGTATACCCGGGAGAGTCTTTTGATCCGCTAACTACGTTAACCGTGGCTGCACAAGAGCGTTGTACAGCACTACATGGTGTACCGACCATGTTTATTGCTGAATTAGAGCATCCGCAATTTAACGAGTTTGACCTTAGTTCATTGCGCACTGGTGTAATGGCGGGCGCCACTTGCCCCGAAGAAGTGATGCGCCGCGTTCAAAATGTAATGTATATGAAACAAGTATTAATAGGTTACGGACAAACCGAGTGCAGCCCGTTGAATCATATTACTGAGATTGATTCTTCCATCGAAAAGCAAGTGCTCACAGTTGGTCGTGCATTGCCGCACACTGAAGTGAAAATCATCAATGAATTTGGTGATGTGGTGGCTGTTGGCCAACCCGGTGAAGTGTGCAGCCGAGGTTACTGCATTATGCAAGGTTACTGGAATGATCCGGTGAAAACTGCCGCAACCATTGACAGTGTAGGCTGGCTGCATTCAGGAGATATCGGCCAAATGGATGAACTTGGCTACTTACAAATTGTCGGCCGAATTAAAGACATGATCATTCGCGGCGGCGAGAATATTTATCCTCGTGAAATTGAAGAAAAGCTCTACAGCCACAAAGATGTGCAGGACGCAGCCGTCTTTGGCGTTCAAAGTGACAAATATGGCGAGGAGGTGTGCGCATGGATTAAAGTGCGCGCCAATGCCGACATTACTGAAGACGATATTCGTCATTTTCTCACTGAGAAATTTGCCTATTTCAAAGTGCCGCGCTATATCAAATTTGTCGATCAATACCCCATGACAGTGACAGGTAAAATCCAGAAGTTTAAGATGCGTGAGTTAATGTATCAGGAGCTACACGAAGCGATAAATTAGTCTTTGAGCATTGAGTTTATACAACACCCAGTATTGCGTCATTGATACTGGGTTTTTTAATGGGTTCAAGGCTGTTGTACCAAAGCAATAACACTTAACTTCAAAGAGATAAATCGTTGATTTAGTCGGTTTAAACCAAAGTATTTCAACGACTCCGCATATCTCCATAGGACCAGCTAAATGAGCGGGTTTTCTTATCTGGCTTGAACTGCATACATCAACTACAGCGTTTATTTTGCTACCAGCGGCATTCTATATTCGATATAGTCTTCATTCGGAGTGAATTATGTTATGACAGCTGTAAAGGAGTAATACTATGAAAGTATGCGACATTATGACCCCAAATCCGGTGTGTATTAGTCATGAAGCTAGCCTTAAAGATGCTCACCAACTGATGCAAAGTCGTAATGTGCGTCATCTACCGGTTATTTCTGAGCAAAATGGACAACTCATCGGCATGCTGACTCACAAAAAGATGATCGCCAGTGTATTGAGTATGCTTAATAAATATGGTCAAGGAGCGTTAGACAGAAAAGAGCGATATACTCCAATTGCCGATATTATGGACACGAAAGTACAAAAGTTAGGCTTAGATGAACCGCTGACTATAGTCGTACAATATTTTATTGATAATAAACTGGGTTGCTTGCCGGTGGTTGATGAGCAAAATAATGTTCTTGGTATCGTTACATCTTCAGACTTTGTCAAATTGTGTCAGCGCTTATTACTGGCACAAAAGTAATAATGTTAAAACTAAGCTAACAATTTGATCAATCTCCATAGCGACCATTTCGCTTTTTAACAATGTTGCCGGAACTATGGGGCAGTGATTTATTGTTTGATTTTTATGTGGCGAAGTCTACTGTGTCGCAGGCTAAAGGCTATAAAAGAATTAACTGGATTGCTCAACACAAACTAGAAAAACAAAACCCCGTTTCAGTGTTGCTGAAACGGGGTTTTGTTTAGGTCAATTTCGATAATATATCGAAATAAAACACCTGATTTGGTCGGTATGAGAGGATTCGAACCTCCGACCCCTGACACCCCATGACAGTGCGCTACCGGGCTGCGCTACATACCGAGTTTTTTAGTACTTTATCACACTAGCGGTCAATAGTTAGTATCAAGCTGGTTGGTAAAGTATCACTTAGTTCGCCTAATGGCTTTGGGGTAACTCAGCTGAGTTCACTAAGCGGATAAGCACTTTATCAACAGTAATTAACGAGTGCAAGCAGTTAGTTAAGCGCTATTTATCGATTGACTATAAACTGCCCAATTACGATAACGAATATTGGATAAGCGGCTAGAATATAGCCTTTTGCATAAGCGTTGATCATGGATATAGGTCGATATTGACTTAGATGCTGAAGGGAACATTTATTGTATTACCTTCAGCACTTTTTAAGCATAACTTACACCAATGAATGGTACTTTGGTTGGTTTATTGGTTGTATAGCCTTCTACCTTCGCGCATCACTTGGATGAGTTCTGGTGCACTCATTTTTTTATCTAAGCGTTTTTTGTAGTCCAAATCATAGATACGGTACTTGCCGAAGCGATCCAGCACGGTAATTTCAGATTTTTGATAGATAGCAAAACGGCGACTATCTCCTATATAGACCCAGGTTTCATTATTAGGCTCTAGCAAGCTTCGGCCCGAGCTGTAATCAGTACTTGGGTTTGTGCAGCCTAAGACATGGCTTAGCAAGGTTGGTGCTATACCATAATGGCTAGTGCGGTAATTGACTTTATTACCACTGCTGTTTGGCCAATGAATGATCAGTGGCACTTCAACGTTACCGGGTGATAAATCGCTGCGTGCATCACTGGCGTTACTGGTGAAGACTTGACCGTATGTGCCGGTAATAAGCACCACAGTGTCATCACTGACATTATTGAGTAACGTAGCGAGTTGCTGGTCAATAAAGTTAAGCGACTGACGATATTGGTTAAACAATACTTTCTGTGCTGGCTTTAATGGCATTTGCGGTTTTACGGTTTGCACGCCTAAAAAACCAACAGGAGTATCGTAGTCTTTCGGTGCAGTCAGATTGACTAAGCTGAACCAAGGTTGTGTTTGATTCTGTTGCCATTGATTGACTGCGCTAATGGTATTGATGTCGGCATCTGCACTGCCATTTTGACTTTCGCTGATGTGCATGGTCATGCCGTTAAACATTGCGCTATTGGCAGCGTATTGTTCATTTTCGGGGGCAAACATGGCTAATTGATAACCTTGCTGCTTAAGGATGTTGCTTAAGATTGGGCTAGTACTGTCAAACTCTTTGCGGTCACTATAATTACCTTGTAGACCATACATGAGAGTAAACATACTGGTTTCAAAGTCAGAACCACCAGCATAGTGATTCGTAAAACGCTGATTTTGGATTCTATATTGGCTTAAAAACGGCATAGTGACGTTATCGACCATGTCTGCTCGAAGGCTGTCTATGGTGATCAGCATAATATTAGGTTGGCTATCAGCACTGCATTGCATCGGATTGATTGGGTAGCTTAACTTTCGCGATTTAGTGTTGCGTGATTCTGTTGACTGCATGCTGCTGTCAATGCCGTGATTTTCCATAAACGATCGCGCTGTTGCTGGGTATGACACTGGATAAGCGTCATCAAAACGAGTGACTTCAGTCATGTTAGTGGCATCGGCCCAAATATGAAATAAATGGCTGCTGACGAAACAAATTCCGACAAACAATACCACTTTATTACCCCATTGTTTTTTCTGGATTTTGTCGATGCGTTTCCACAAATAATTGGCCGCGGTAAGTTCAACAATCACAATGACGATAGGGGTGACTATGTATGAGGTACTGTGCAATAGCGCGTTGAGGTCTTGCCAAGCTAAATCAAAGGCAAAAGGACTTAAATGAATACCATAGTCGTCATAAATAATGGTGTCATACAGTAGGGCATATAATCCAATTGAGGCAATAAATGCAGCAAAACCGCGTAAAATTTTAGAGTAAGGTAGGAGTAAGGTAATCGGGAAGATAAAAACTAAGTAACCGATAAAAGCCAAAAAAGTAAAATGGCCAATGGTACTGATAGTAAGATATGCCCAGCCAATAATGGATTCTGGATAGCCGACACTGCCGATATACCGAGCGCCAATCAACATCGCCAATATGCCATTAAAGAAGGCAAACCAGTGACCCCAATTAACTAAGCGTGACACTTTATCACGCGTCATTTGCTGCTTTTTGCGCTCGATCATGTTAACTCGTATTCCTACGTTATTATCACGGCTTTTTTTTCAGTGTAACTGATTGTTAGCATTAGTGATAAATTTTATTTAGTCGTTACTTAATCGACTGTGTTAAAGCTTTGGCAAATTGCTCTGCTACTTTTTGACGAGACTCATTTGGGACTTTTTTGTCAAGCAAATGGGTCACGCAGTTACCTAGTACCATCAGGCTTAAATCGGTAGGTGCTTGATGCTTTGCTAGCACAGCAAGCAGCTCACTGATAAGTGCCTCAACTTGAGTGTTTGTGTATTTAGATTGAATTGCCATAGTCAGAAAACTTCAATAAAGAATGAATTAGCTGCACATAATAACGGATTTAGCCGGCGCTCGCCTCAAGTTTTATTCGCTCTATGTGAGGAATATCGTAAACCCTTGTTCGATTTATACGGTTGGTCTGATATCATTCTTTTTAAAATTATCATCTGTGACTGACTAGGATTAACAAGGCTTATGGGCATTAGTATTGAGCAAGCAATTATTCACGAAATATCGCAAGACAGTCAGGGGCAAATGCGTTGTCGTTTACGCCCGCAACCGTTGTTGAATACTCACGCCGTTGAAACCATGTTAGAAGAGTTACATCAGACCTATTCGGGCAAAGCGGGAAAAGGTTTTGGCTTTTTTGGTACCCATGACGATGATGGCGAAGCCAATAGTGCATTTTCTGATGCTCTGACAGGCTATCGCAAAGGCGATTTAGGCTTTGTAGAATTTAGCGGCCAAGCAAGCCAACTATTGCAGCAAGAATTGTCTAAGTACGACTTTAGCCAAGGCGGATTTTTATTGATGTCTTGCTATACCAGTATGACAAGCGACTATTTATTTGTGGCGTTATTAAGCGCTAAGTCGTCGATGACTGTCTTAGATGACATGGAATTGTCGCAAAATAATCACTTAGATTTAAACAATATTCAACTGGCCGCCCGCATTGATTTAACTGAGTGGCAGGCCGATAAAAGCTCGCGTAAATATATTTCGTTTATTCGTGGTCGTGCGGGCCGTAAAGTTGCCGACTTCTTTTTAGATTTTATGGGCTGTGTTGAAGGGGTTAACATCAAAGCGCAAAACAAAACCTTGATCCATGCGGTTGAAGACTTTGTTGCGGGCAGTGAGTTAACCAAAGATGAACGTCAAGAGTGCCGTAACAAGGTCTTTGACTATTGTTCTGAGCGCGCGGGCTCTGGTGATGTGATTGAAGTTAAAGATTTAGCTGACGAGTTAGCTGATTCCGGCATGGATTCATTTTATGATTTCGCCTGTGGTGGCAGTTATGAGTTGGATGATGAGTTTCCGGCAGATAAAGCCAGTTTACGCAGTTTGAAGAAGTTTTCAGGTACTGGCGGTGGAGTAACATTGAGTTTTGATGGCGGCCATTTAGGTGAACGGGTTATTTATGATCCTATTTCTGACACCATTTTGATAAAAGGTGTGCCGGCCAATTTGAAAGATCAATTGGATCGTCGTTTAAAAGGTGAGTAACTTAAGCTGAACTAACTCAATCTGCGTAGTGTGTTGTTATAGCGTCCTATCTGGGCGCTTTTTTATATCTGCTGAAAACACTAATGAAGGTTTAGCGCGTGTTATGCTGTTGTGAGTTAGCCGCTGAAGTCACTTTATGTGATGTTACACATTGGTTTTTTATGGGAATGTTATGTTGAATATCGTGATCGTTGACGCGAATATTAATGATGAAAATTGTCATTCTTTACATCAGTATCCAGATAATTAAATAGCCTAAGTGACGCTTAATTCAGCACAGTCTAGTCTAGACTTATCTCATGTCTTATTTCACGAATGATGTCTCTGGTACGATCTTTGGCGCAGTTGAATATTTTACTTTTCATTCATTTGTAGTTGAGTAAACTAGCGCCACTTTTTGAGTGTTTTTTGTTTGTTGTGCTTTATAGCCTAATGAACTTTGGGGGAGCGATGATTACTGCATACGCCTATCAAAATAGAGAGTTAATCACCACCGAATTGAAAGTGGGCGATAAAGTGCCCGAATCGACCTTATGGTTAGATTTATTGAAACCCGATGATGAAGAACGTCAGTGGTTGAGCTTGTTTTCAGCTGAAGAAGTACCCGACGAAGAAGATATTAAAGAAATTGAGGCATCAGCACGTTTTTATCAAAACCAAGATGGTTTACATATTAACTCGTTGTTTCCTCAACGGGTGAGTTCAGATGTGCGTGCAGTGAACGTGTCGTTCAACCTACGTGAAAATTTTTTGCTGACAATGCGTGAGGAAGACGTTGGTCTTATCCGTTTATTGCGTAACTACTTGCGTTTAGGTCGTTTAGATATTACCACCCCACAAGGGTTATTATTAGAGTTATTTACCCTAAAAGTAGATTATCTATCTGACTTAATTGAAGATGTTTACAGTGTATTAGAAAATGTTAGCGAGCAAGTGTTTAATGATGAAGAGCTTGATGACGTATTTAAACTGATCACCTTGCAAGAAGACTCTAACGGTAAAATTCGATTAAGTTTATTGGATACCCAGCGCTCCTTGCGTTATATGCAACGTTATTATCGTGATCGTTTGTCGGATGAAAACTTGAAGGATATTCGAGAGATGTTATCGGATATTGAATCATTGATGCCACACAGCCAATTTATTTTCGACAAGTTACAATTCTTGCTTGATGCAGCGATGGGATTCAGTGGCTTGCAACAAAACAAAATTATTAAGATATTTTCGGTATCGGCGGTGGTTTTTTTACCTCCCACGCTCATTGCCAGTAGTTATGGGATGAATTTTCATATTATGCCTGAACTCGATTGGCGATTTGGCTATCCCATGGCGGTCGGATTAATGCTTGCCAGCGCAGCGGGAACTTACTTTTTCTTTAAACGAAAAGGCTGGTTATAACCGCAAATTGCGCTATAAGAAAGCCATCAATTGTTGCCAATTGATGGCTTTTTTGTTTCTCAACAAGGGTGTATCAATTTGTGAATAAGGTCGTTGAATTTTATCATTATTAACATGATGACAACCCAAAAGCAGTGTCATTTAGCTGGTTAGCTTTGACCGATACCTAAGCTGATTTGTTCTCGAGGATTTAGGTATTTATGAATTTTCTCAGGCAATGCGGCGGCAGGTAAACTGCGGACAATGGTGAGTCCTTCTTGTTGTAAACTAATGATAGGGGCTAAATCTTTAGGTACTAACTGATCGTATACCACAATATTGGGACACAATAAGTGTTGTAAGTTTACTGACATCACCAAGGCAAATTGGCCACTGGATAACTCGATAATACTCCCAGGAGGATAAACACCTAATAGTTTGATTAGTTTACTAATATACTCAGCATTTAGTTTATTTTTATAATTTTTATATAATAAACCTAAAGCGATACTGGGCGGCTTAGGTTTGATTTGATTAGTACCATTACATAGATTGTCATATTCATTAATCACCGCGATCAATTGCGACAACTTGTCTATCTTGTCTGCTTTAAGGCCTTGTGGATAACCACTCCCATCTAAAAATTCGTGATGATTAGCAATTAATGGTTTAGCCTCTTCCGGGAAATTATCTGCAAGTTTAAGGAAGTTAATGCTCATTAAAGGGTGTTGTTTAATAAAGTTTTCTTCTGGTGTGGTCAGAGGTACCCGCTTATTGAGAATATTACTTGGAATTTTGAGCTTACCTATATCGTGAAATAGCGCCCCCATACCAATAGTCTCTACCTCTTGGCGATTCCAGCCCAGCTCTTTTGCCATCAGCATACACAGCATGGCGACGTTAAGTGAATGATGGTAAATATGTTCATCATTTTTAGCATCGGCCATTAAATGCAAGGCTAAGTTATCACTGTTGAGTAGCATGGTGGTCATGTTACTAATGAGATCTTTGGCCTCGATAACCGAGTTAAGAGGTCTGCTGCCGATTTTAGCGACCATGGAATGCATCATCGACACTGAACGATTAAATTGTTGTTCGGTTTTCTTTAAATCGCGTTTGAGTTTTTGTTGTTCATCTATCTGCGCTGATTTTTGACTGAGCATTTGCTCTTTGCGTGCATCGATTGTTTGCTGGTTAGGTGCTGTAACGTCAGCCGTGTCAGATGTTACCGGTTCAATGTCGCTTTTATCAGGATCAAAAAAAACATCCTTTAGGCCTAATCCTTTGATGAGCTCTATTTGTACTGTGTCTTTAATTTTAAAACTGCTGAACAAAAAAGGATGGTCTTTCCAAGAAATAGGCAAGCGAATAAAAGTACCCACTTCTAATTGATCTACAGATATTTTTTGTTTTTTTTTCATATTCAATAGATAGTTACTTTGAAGAACAAAGAGGTATGTTGTGCATTGCGCTTTACAGATGCTTTATAGGCATGGCAGCATACTACTATACATTTATTAACAATAGTTACTCCCTATGGATTTTATTGAAGTATATCCCAATGCGATAAGTAATGACCTATGTGATCGTTTAATGGCAGCATTTAATGCTCATCCGAGTGTGGGGCCTGGTCATACTGGTTTTGGCATTGATACCGACAAAAAGCGCAGTCGTGACTTAATGTTAGACGCTTTTGATGATTTAGCTGAATTGAAAAATGAGCTATTAGCGGCAACATTTACTCACATTAGTGATTATTTCACCCAATACTCATTAACCCTAATGGGGGCCGTGTCAGTGCAAGTTGCTGATGAAAATGGTCAAGCTCAAACCCTGACCCCTGATAATTTTGAAACATTAGGTCGGCCAAGGGCTGCAGCGTTAACTAAGTACTTGTACCGCAGTGGTAGTATCAACGTGCAGCACTATCAGCAAGGTGTCGGTGGCTATCCGCATTGGCATTCAGAGCAATTTCCACAAAATGGCCATAATGAGGCGCTTCATCGGGTAGTGTTATACATGTTTTATCTTAACGATGTAGAAGAGGGCGGTGAAACGGAGTTTTATTATCAGCAGCGTAAAATAAGTCCTAGAAAAGGCACTATGGTTATAGCTCCCGCCGGCTTTACTCACAGTCATCGTGGTAATGTGCCTATTAGCAACGACAAGTATATTGCCACTTCTTGGGCAATGTTTAATCGTGCAGAGCAGCTTTATGCGCCATTAAGTTAGTGATCACTATCGAGTAAAGCGTGTTGTTGCGGTATTTACTGCCCTGATAGCTTGCTTAGGTACTTATGTTTAAATGATATTACGTCGTTGCGGAGAGCTGGAGCACAAAGGCTGCTCCGCCTAACTCACTGGTCGTAATGGTCATGGTGCCACCATAACTGCTAACGATTTCATGACATACTGCTAAACCAATGCCTTGTCCCGATGATTGGGTATCGGCTCTCATTCCGCGTTGAATGATTTTTTGTTTAATGGCGTCATCAACCCCAGGGCCATCATCTTCGACACTAAGCTGAATCATGTTGCCATCAAGATGCTGGGCGGTAACTTGTACCTTGTTACTACACAAGCGAAACGCATTTTCCATTAAGTTACCCAATAACTCCATTACATCCCCTTTACTGAGCGGTAAGTGTAATGACGCCGATACTTGCAGTGTGAATATAACGTGTTTGTCCCGATAAATCTTATCAAGCATTTGTGCCACTTGTTGGGCAATAGGTGCGACCTTTGTTTGTTGTTGACGTAAGCCTTGCTGGCCTAACATGGCACGTTTGAGCTGATACTGCACCAGATGATCCATATCATTGATTTGTTCTAGTATCTTTTGCTGTTGCTGCTGACGATCTAAAGAGTCATCGTCAATGATGGCAATGCTGGCAGCAAGACGTGTCTTTAAACTATGAGCCAAATCATTCATCGCATTTTGATAGCGAGTCTGACGTTGATCCGTTTGGTCCATAAGCTGATTTAACGCCATCGTAATACCTTGTAATTCAACGGGATAATCCTGTGAAAGGCTTTTTTTATGTCCTTGTTGTAGTTGTAATAGTTCTTGTTTTAATTGTGTTAACGGCCGCATGCCCCAATAGGCTGCACTGACTAACAGTAGTAATGCAATAGCCATGACGATGGCTAATCTAAAATAAGTTAATCGGTTAAATTGTTTAAGTTCCGTTTTTAATGCCGTCGCGTCTTTTAAAATCAATAGATGATACATTTGCTCTTCAACATCAATACTGAGCAAATAAGCAAAGTAGCTTTGCTGGGTGTCAAAATTAAGATAAAACGGCGGTAAATCATCTTTTATTTGAAGATATTTTTCACAGATGTTATTCAATTTTAAGCTAATCGCGAAATCAGAACGCCATAAAGTGTGATAAGCACTATTACAAGTCGCCATAATATATTGTGTATCAACGTCATCACCTTCACGTGCTTGGGTGATGGGGATTAAATTGTTTTCGCGAAACTCCGCGGCAATAATGGGTAGTTGAGCTATTAACGCGCTGGTGGTTTGGTTATAACGGTTTTGGGCATGGAGCAGGGTAATTAACCAAGCCAGACCAAATCCTACTAATGTGATAATGGCCAAGGAAGTAAAAAACATCCTTGTTAGCAGGCGTTTTTGAGGTCGGGGAATTAGTCGCATGGGTGATTAAATTTATATCCTTGACCGCGAAGAGTCACAATCGCCTCTGCTATTCCGCCCTGAGCCAGTTTTTTTCTTAATCTACTGATTATTACTTCAATGGTATTGGGATCGCCTTCTTTGTCTGCATATACCACATCAAGTAAACGCTGCTTAGCGATAACTTCATGACTATGGCGCATTAAGTATTCCAAAATAAGGTATTCAAAGGCCGTGATGTCTAATGGTGTTTGATTCAGTGTCACGTTTTTTGCTGCCATATCAATTTGCAGCGCCCCACTGGTAATCGTTGAACTCACAAAACCACAGCTGCGGCGAACGATGGCGTCAAGCCTAGCGATGAGTTCTTCTTTTTGAAACGGTTTAACTAAATAGTCATCGGCGCCAGCATTAAGCCCTTCGACTTTGTCTTGCCACGTGAGTCGTGCGGTTAAAATGAGAATCGGGGCTTTGATATCGGCACTACGGAGCATTTTGATTAAGCTTATTCCGTCTTGATCGGGTAAACCTAAATCAATAATAGCAGCATCTATCGGATAGTTAGTTGCTTGATAAAATCCCTCTTTTGCGGTTAACGCGACTTGTACTTGGTTACCTTGCGCAGATAACTGAACCTGTAAGTGATGTGACAAAATAGGATCGTCTTCAATAACCAATATGCGCATAATTTATCCTTGTTGAGCCGTTGCCTTAGGTAAAATGAGCTCGATTAGTATTACCTTATCAATCTTTTAGGTTAAATATTAAATAGGCTTTGGGTGTCGATATAATTAAGTTTATAACAATAATACTAATATTTTTTATTTGTTTTTACTCACATTTTTTATATTGAGTCGCTTTGGCTATGTAATCGAGCAGCAGGTAAGTTAGAATAGCGTTAACAACCGACTAACTTATAAGATTAAGATGAAACTAACACATTTATTATCAGCGAGCTTTTTAAGTTTATTTTCGACGTTTGCATTAAGTGCAACCTTTACCTTTACTGCTATCCCTGATGAAGATGAAAGTCAGCTTCGTACTCGATTTGATAAAGTGGCTGATTATTTATCTGAGCAATTGGGCGTGGAAGTAAAATATATTCCAGTAAAGTCTTATTCAGCTGCGGTAACGGCGTTCCGTAACAATCAAGTTCAGCTTGCTTGGTTTGGCGGTTTATCTGGGGTTCAGGCTCGTCGCTTAGTGCCTGGTTCTGAAGCTATCGCTCAAGGTTTTGAAGATCAGTACTTTAAGAGTTATTTGATTGCGCATCAATCTACTGAAATTGTTCCTTCCAGTAATTTCCCGCTACTAAATGATTATACTTTTACGTTTGGTTCTAAAGATTCAACGTCTGGACGGTTAATGCCGCAGTTTTTTATTGAGCGAAACTTAGGTAAACCGATCGAACAGATTTTTAAACGAATTGGTTTCTCCGGTGATCATAGCCGCACCATTAGCCAAGTCGAAGCGGGTGTATACCAAGTTGGCGCGGTTAATTATAAAGTGTGGGACACTGCTGTTGAAAAAGGCGAGGTTGATACCAGTAAAGTGAAAGTCATTTGGGAAAGTCCTAGCTACCCTGACTATCAATGGACAGTACGTGCTGGCGTTGATGACTCTTTTGGTGCAGGTTTTAAAGAAAAACTGACTAAAACATTAATTGGTATGACGGATAAAGATTTATTAGCCAGTTTCCCTCGTGAGTCATTTGTACCCGCCCATAATAACGACTATGAGCCGATTGAGCGCGTTGCAAAAACCATTGGAATGCTTGATTAATGTTGTCTTTGGTTGATGTTGATTTAGGTTATAGTCAGAACATTGTTTTATCTAAGGTTAATTTGTCATTTAAGCCCAATGAACATGTGGCTATTTTAGGTCCTTCAGGCGTGGGTAAAACCACGTTATTGCATCATCTATATCTTCAATTGGCTCAGCAAACCTGTTTGTGTTCTCAAGCACAAGGGTTGGTTGATAACTTGTCTATATATCATAATGTATTTATTGGTGGATTAGCGCGTTACTCTCGTTGGTACAATATGGCTAATTTATTATTGCCATTTAATAAGCCACAACAACAAATAGCCGCTATTTGTCAGCAGTTAGAGCTCACCATGCCATTAACACAAAAGGTCAGTGAGCTGTCTGGTGGACAACGTCAACGTGTCGCATTAGCCAGAGCATTATTTCAACAGCAATCCATTTTTATGGGTGATGAGCCCTTTTCTGCATTAGATCCATTAATGGGCTTACGGTTATTAAATTTGATTAAACAAGCACATCAAAGTGTGATTTGTGTGTTGCATGATGCTGAGTTAGCCTTAGCGAATTTTGATCGCATTATCGTGATTAGCGAGGGCAAAGTGGTGCTAGATGATGGCGCCGATAAGTTATCTCTGGCATGTTTATCACAGCATTATGCATTGGCCGATATGCCAAAGCAGGTCATGGCGTGAATATGAGCACATCGCTGCAGCTCATTATATTGCTTATCACAGCTCTATCTGTGTGCCGTTACTGTCTTTTCTATTATGTCTGACGCCATGACTTTTCGTGGACGCGCTTTTGTGGGCCACTGGCAGAAAATCACTTTACTACTTTTAGTTACGGTATCTGTGTGTTGGTTTTTTGCCGATACCGAAGTGATAGCAATCGATCCTTGGTCCGAACTCGGCCGAATGTGGCAGGGTTTTGTGCATCCCGATTTTTTTGCGACAGAGAATCTGTTTGATGCACTGTGGCAAACTATCAGTTTTGCCTTGCTTGGGATCACGGTTGGATTGCTAGTGGGGTTTCCATTAGCCTTGTGGTATCAACATCCCTTAATTGCGGCCTTGTGTGCCTTTATCCGTGCGATCCATGAGATTTTCTGGGCGCTGATATTTTTACAGATCTTTGGTCTATCAGCCATTACCGGTATCTTAGCCATTGCACTACCTTATGCTGCCACATTTGCCCGAGTTTTTGCGGATATATTACAACAAGCCCCAATCCATACTTTATTTTCACTGCCCAAGGGTACTGATAAATTATCGGCATTTATCTATGGACGTTGGATGCACATGTATCCACAGATTATTGATTATATTCGTTATCGTTTTGAATGTGCATTGCGCAGTAGTGCGGTATTGGGTTTTATTGGTATGCCGACATTAGGCTTTTATTTAGAATCCGCTTTTCGTCAAGGGCGTTATGAGCAAGGTGGGGCATTACTGATTTTATTTGTGTTATTAATTGGCAGTATACGCTTTTGGGCTAAACCGATTTTGCTGTGGCTATATTTACCGCTTGCAGTGTATTTTTTACCACCAATACCTGTGATTGACTCGCAACTTATTTGGCGCTTTATCAGTGTTGATATCTTACCGCCAATGCTCCAAGGGCAGGCTTTTTTTACCTGGTTTGATGCAGATAATCTATCAAAGTTGTTTGACTGGGTTTATGAATTAATAAGCCAACAAGTATTTCCGGGAATGATTGCCACTTTAGTATTGGCTTTTTGTGCCTTAGGATTAACTCACTTATTCACCATGATATTGTTGCCGCTAAACACGCGTTTAATGATGCCAAACCTTATCATCTTGTTCATGCGTGCGGTTAATTTAATATTACGTTCACTGCCAGAGTATTTATTGGCTTTTGTGTTTATGATGTTGCTGGGGCCTTCTATGTTACCCGCTATTATCGCGTTAGCATTACACAATGCCGGTCTTATGGTATTTTTAATGGCGCGCCAAGCTGACAACGTGAGTGTTCCGCTCACATATCTGCCAAGAATTGACCAATATAGTTATTTGGTTGTGCCTACGCTATATCCACATTTTATGGGATTACTGTTTTATCGTTTTGAAGTGATTATTCGTGAAACGGCTATTTTGGGTATGCTTGGCGTGATGACGTTAGGCTTTTATGTTGACAGTAACTTTTCTGAAATCCGCTTTAGCGGTGCCTTATTGTTATTGGTGTTCACTGCGGGTTTAAATGTTGCCGTGGATTATTTAGCGCGTCGATTACTCCATTATCCTCGGCATCGTATACAGGTTTGCTAAAGCAGCCCTAAGATTAATCCTCGGATTAATCTTGGCCACGAATTACTTATAAGGCTTAAAACTCAGGTCGCTTTAAATGAGTATATCTATGTCAATTAGCTGATAATTTGTTGGATAATATTACTTGCAATAGTCAGCGCAACGGCAATAAAAATAATCCCTACCAGTAAATCAATAATGGTATTCGCTGCGAGTAATTTCTGCTGAACTCGAGGTTTAGATAATACTAATGCCAGCAAGCTAAACCATGCTAATGACAACACAAACAATAATACTGTCGCGGCTATTTTGGTTGAATGATTGACTTGTGGCGTAATTAATACTGAAAATAAAGTAATAAAAAAGATCAGCGCTTTAGGGTTGAGTAGATTGGTATAAAGACCCACCTTAAACCCTTTTAACGACGAGACTACAGCCACCTGGGTGAGATTTTGCTGAACTGAAGGGATGTCTTCAGTCCGGCGTTTGCTGATGATACTCGTCATCGCTGATTTAAGCGCCCCGTATCCCATCCAAGCTAAGTAGCTGCTACCAATGAGTTGTACAGCCATGAACGCAATATGAGATTGTTGGATCATCACACTGATCCCCATCAAAGATAGAAAGGTATGTATCAAGATGGCCACCGCAATACCTAAGGCACAATAAAGTGCGGTTAAGCGCGTTTGTTGTGTGGCCATTTTTACAATAATGGCGAAATCGGGTCCAGGGCTCATCAATGCCACTATGTGAATAACCGCTAAACTTGCCAATAAAGTAAGGTCCATATTTATTCCGTTTTTTGTAAGCTATGACGAGTCATTTACCCATGAGTTTTAATGATAATGAAAGCCTATATCAATGTAAGTTGATGATAATGACATATTTATGCAGAAAAAAGATAATAAAAAAGCGCTAAATTAGCGCTTTTTTATATAAGGTGATGTTAAGTGTTAATTTTTGGAATTAAGCACTTGATCTTCAAAGTTTTTAGCGACTTTACCCGCTTGTGAGTCATTGAATATTTGTTCATTGAATTCACCCTCTGATTTAGCAATAATCACCGTCGCTACCGCATCACCGGTTACGTTCACCGCGGTGCGGATCATGTCGAGCATTCTGTCGACACCAATAATTAATGCAATCCCCTCTACAGGTAAGCCAACTTGGTTTAACACCATGGCGAGCATGATTAAGCCTACGCCAGGCACCCCTGCAGTGCCAATGGAGGCTAACGTTGCAGTGACCACCACTGTAGCGTAATCCATTATGCTCAGTTCAATACCAAACACTTGGGCAATAAATACCGTGGCGACACCTTGCATAATGGCGGTGCCATCCATGTTAAGTGTTGCACCCAGTGGTAAAGTGAATGAGGCAATTTTGTTGTCAACCCCCATTCGGTGTTCAGCTGTTTCAATGGTGACAGGTAATGTGGCATTTGAACTGGCTGTACTAAAGGCAAACAGTTGCACATCACGAATTTTACGCAAAAACATCAGCGGACTCAGGCCTGAGAATAACTTTAATAACGTCGGGTATACCACTAAGCCTTGAATAAATAATACTGCAACGACCAGGAAGAAGTATTTTACTACACTACCGAAGGTTTCTAAGCCTAACGTTAAGCTGAGAGTCGCCATCAGTGCAAACACACCATAAGGCGCGAGCTGCATAATCAAGGTAACTACACGCATAATCACATCATTTAAATCGTTAAAAAATGACGCTATACGCGTACCGCGTTCACCAATATGTGAGATGGCAAAGCCAAAAACAACTGCAAATAGGATAATCTGCAGCATATTGCCTTCACTCATGGCTTGCATAGGGTTTGTCGGTACAATATTAATAATGACTTCAGACAGGCTAGGTGCGTCTTTTGCTGAGTATTCTAATGCGTTACCGGCCAAACTAGCATTACCAGGATGGATCAACACTGCGGCTAGAATCGCAATCGTGAGCGCAATAGCGGTAGTGAATAAATAGAAGGATATGGTCTTGCCACCAAGACGCCCCAGTTTAGATGGATCGCTAAGGGAGCAAGTACCGCACACTAATGAGATAAATACTAAAGGTACGACAAGCATTTTTAAGCTTGAGATGAAGATAGTGCCAATGACATGCAAGAATCCATCGGTAATGTACTCTTGAATAAATTGGCTATCAGGAAAAGAGTTTCTCAATACTAGGCCAAATATAATGCCTAATGCCATGCCAAATAAAATTTTGCTCGTGAGTCCGAGCTTGTATTGTTTACTCACAGAGTGTTCCTTTTCATCATATTATTTTATTTCTTTATTGAATGCGCTAAAGACTAGCAGGAATCGTTAACTTAGGAAATGGCCTAAAAGTGAAAGTTTTAGCCGATAAATAGCAAAGAAATTATTATAGTTATGCTAAAGTTATAGGATGTTTGTGTATTGTTTAAATATAAGTAACTATAATAATTCTTAAGTTTTATTTCAATGTAACAGGGAGCCTGACAATGAGGTCAGCATATAAAGTTTATTTCGCACTTTTATGTACTTTTTTTCTCGTCGCATGTGGTGGCGGCGGCGCTATAACAGATGATGGCACTGGAGGAGGAACAACTCCCGATCCAACAGTCTCTATTACGTTAAGTATTGATAACGATCAAATTTCTGTTGCAGAACCTGCAACTATTACTGCGACTGTCAAAGACTCAACGGGGGCTGCAGTCAGTACCCTGGTTTCTTTTTCATTAAATAATGCTCAATACGGCACTTTTGCTCCTGGTACAGGTGAAGTTGCTACTAATGCTGATGGTATTGCTACTGTTCAGTTAAATTCCGCCGCAATCAACACTGGTGCGACCGTCACGGCAACCACTTCATCTGGCGAGACAAGTTCACTCAATGTGACTATGGCCGGTGATGGTGGTGTAGCAGGCGGTGGCGCGCAAGTTTCATTGGTATTAACTGATGCAGCTGGTAATGCCATTGAATCAATCAACACATTATCTCCTGGTAAATTAACGGCTACGGTTAGTGGGCTTTCTAAGTCTGTTATTGTCACTTTTGATAGTCCAATAGGTGATTTGCCGGTTAAAACAGCAGTGACTAATGCACAAGGAAAGGCGACCGTCGATATTTATGCGGGTAGCTCTTTAGGTGCCGGCGAAGCAACCGCTTCGTTATCAACTAATGAAACGGGTTCGACGATTGTTGTCGTCGGTGCCACCAATGTTGTGATGGGCAGCGGAACACCGTTTGTTCAAGGTGTAGCATCGGTAAGTACAGCCGATCTTTCGGCGGGCGGTACTGCAACGGTTTCAGTTTTGATTCAAGATGATCAAGGTAATCCTTTTACTCAGCCAGTCGATGTGAACTTCTCGTCAACCTGTGCGACAAAAAGCCCTGCTCAGGCGGTGATCAGCTCTCCTGTTTCATCAAGTAATGGCGTTGCAACATCAACTTATCGGGCTCAAGGTTGTGTTGGTGAAGATCAAATTAACGTCACAGCAAACGCCGGTGGCATTAGTTTATCAGCAGTTGGGACTATTAATGTACTGCAGGCGGATGTAGGTAGTATCGTATTTGTATCTGCAACACCTGAGAATGTTAGTATTTTGGGTACTGGTGGCGATGAATCATCTGTGGTTAAATTTAAAGTACTAGATAAAAATAATAACGTTGTGACCAATCAAAATGTATTATTTGAACTCAATACCGAAATTGGTGGAGTGAAAATTGATCCTTTACAAGCCACAACCGACAACAGTGGTTTAGTTCAAACGGTAGTCACTACAGGTACAGTGGCTACCTCGCTGCGAGTCACTGCGACGGTAGACAATGGCTCAATCCCTGCAATATCGAGTCAGTCTAGCCAGTTAATTGTTTCAACAGGCATTCCTGATCAAGACAGTTTCTCATTATCTGCGACAATATTAAATGCTGAAGGTTGGGATGTTGATGGAACTGAAGTTACGGTCGTAGCCCGTATGGCTGATGCGTTTAATAACCCTGTACCTGATGGAACTACGGTATCTTTTACTACCGAAGGTGGCTCTATTGAAGATGCATGTCAAACGCTTAATGGAGCTTGTTCAGTAAAATGGACCAGTCAGTTGCCAAGACCAGAAGGTGAGACGATTCTCAATGGCGCGGGGCAGATGTTCCGTAATCCTAATGCTGATTTAGCTTTTGATTCAACGTTGGGTATTTATGGCAATATATATGGTCAAAAATACGGTGGTCGTGCAACGGTTACTGCAACCGCAATTGGTGAAGAGTCTTTTCCTGATTTAAACGGTAATGGTCGTTTTGATGCTGCAGAAGCATCTGAATTTCTTTCTGGTACAGACGTCACTGGGCAAGCATTTGATTTAAATGATGCCTTTAATGATTATAACGAAGATGGAATATTCAACCCGCAACAAACGGGTGGTCAGTCAGGTGGTTCATTAGAAAAGCTAGTTGATTTTAATTCAAATGGTGTATTTGATTTAAAAGACGGCAAATACAATGGGGTACTTTGCTCGGACCCTGTTCACAGTGCATGTGCTGATGGTACAAGTGATTCTAAGTCTTTGTTTGTGCGTCGAAGTCTTGTCATAGTGATGTCTGGTAGTACTGCTTATGCTACTGAGTCAAATAACATTGTTATAGCAGACAGTACAGGTACTCATACTGGCGGTAGCATTCAAATTATCGGAAAAGGTTCTGCTACTGCAACATTTACTATTTCTGATTTACACAATCAGCAAATGCCAGCAGGGTCTATTGTTAGATTTACAACCTCTGCAGGTTCTGTAGTAAGTACTAGTGAATATACTTGGCCGAGCACTAACTATAATGGTGGCCGTCAGTTCACGGCTACCCTAAAAGGTGAAGATGAGCCTAACACTGGAGTGTTCATTGTTGAAGTAGAATCACCAGGCGGGTTAATTACTCAAGTGGTTTCAATTGGTGTAGCGATTTTATAATCACTTGATACACCCCTAAGCAGAACGTTAGGGGCATCCATTAAAAAAGGCGCTTTAAGCGCCTTTTTTGTTTTTACTTTTCTATTTAAAATATAACGTTTCTAGGTTGCCGCTTTCATTGCTGCAGTAAATTGAGCAAGTTTTGTCAGTAATGTGACTTCATCATGTTGATGAGCTTCGATAATTTTAACCACGGCAGAACCAGATATCGCGCCTGCGGCACCGGCTTTGATGGCCGCGCGCACTTGCTCTGGTTCGGCAATACCAAAACCTAATAGTGGCGGTGGGGCATTAAATTCGACCAACTGTGCCAAAATATTCTCAATTGGCACACCGGCTTTCGATTCAGTACCCGTAACGCCGGCTCGTGATAATAGATAGGTATAACCTTCACCTTGTGCGCTGACCATTTTTAAGGTGTCAGCATCAGCATTAGGCGGTGCGATAAAGATAGGTGCGATACCATGTGCTTTTGCGGCCAAGCTAAAAGGTTTTGACTCTTCAACTGGCACATCGGCAATCAATACCGAATCTACACCTGCAGCTTGTGCTTTTGCGTAAAACTCATCAATACCATTGGCAAATACTAAATTGGCATACAGTAATAGTCCGATAGGCAGATCAGGATATTGCGCGCGTATTTTAGCGATAATGTCAAAGCAATCGCTTTGTTTAGTTCCAGCAGCTAATGAGCGTAAGTTAGCACCTTGTATTACTGGGCCATCAGCTAATGGATCTGAAAAAGGAAAACCTAATTCAAGTGCATCAGCACCATTATCAACTAAGGTTTGAATGATCTTTAACGATAATTCAGGGCTCGGATCGCCAATGGTGACAAAAGGAACAAACGCACCTTGATTCTGTGCCTTAAGTGCAGCAAATTTTGCTTGATAACGGTTACTCATTGCCGCTCTCCTGTTGTTTTTGTTTCGCTTCTAAAATATCAGCCACAGTGAAAATATCTTTGTCACCACGGCCTGATAAATTAACCACTAAAATGGTCTCTTTAGTCGCTTCTTTTGCCATGCGAACTGCGTAAGCAAGTGCATGCGCTGATTCTAATGCCGGAATGATACCTTCACAGCGAGCGAGGGTTTGGAACATTTCTAAAGCTTCATCATCGGTTGCTGATTCATATCGTGCACGACCAATGGCATTTAAATGTGCATGTTGCGGGCCTACCGAGGGAAAATCAAGCCCGGCAGAAACTGAATATGACTCTTCAATTTGACCATCACTGTTTTGCATTAACGGTGATTTCATGCCAAAGAATATACCGGTTTTACCGTGTTTAAGCGGCGCGCCGTGCATTGCCGTATCAAGGCCTTTACCTGCAGGTTCAACACCAATTAATTCAACGGATGGTTCGTCAATAAAGTCGGCAAACATACCAATAGCATTTGAGCCTCCGCCAACACAGGCGATGACAGCGTCAGGTAAACGGCCTTCTTTTTCAAGAATTTGTTTTTTGGTTTCTTCCCCAATAATACGCTGAAATTCGCGCACAATTGTCGGGAACGGATGTGGCCCAGCAGCGGTGCCGAGTAAGTAGTGAGCTTTATCATAACTTGCTGACCAGTCGCGCATGGCTTCGTTACAGGCATCTTTTAGGGTTGATGAACCTGAAGTCACCGGAATCACTTCAGCACCCATTAATTTCATTCGAAACACATTTGGCGATTGACGTTCAATGTCTTTAGCACCCATGTAAACTCGACATTTTAAGCCTAAAAGCGCACAGGCTAGGGCAGTGGCTACGCCATGTTGACCCGCACCTGTTTCTGCGATGATTTCTTTTTTACCCATACGTCTCGCTAACAACGCTTGACCTAACACTTGGTTGGTTTTGTGGGCGCCACCATGGAGTAAGTCTTCACGTTTTAGGTAAATTTTTACCATAGGATTTGGACTTAAATTACGGGTCAGTGTTAGCGCTGTTGGGCGGCCTGCATAGTTTTTCAGCAGGTCGGTAAATTCAGCGATAAAGCTTTCATCTTGTTGCGCGTCAATAAAGGCTGTTTCGAGTTGTTTTAATGCAGGCACTAAAATTTGCGGTACATACATACCACCGTATTCGCCGAAATAAGGGTTAAGCTTGAGCTCGGTCATAAATGTTCCCTTTGAGTAATCGTATGTTCATGTTGATTCGTTGTTCGTTATTCAATGTTAATTGCGGCGTAACTGGGCAAATGCAGCGTTCAGTTTTTGATGGTCTTTATGGCCAGGAGCTGATTCTACTCCTGAATTTAAGTCGACCCCATAAAATCCCTGTTGGCTGGCAAGAAAAACATTCTCTGCGGTCAACCCGCCGGCCAAGATGGCGTCTTGTTTATTACCAATATTGGCTTGCCAGTTAAATGTTTGCCCTGTGCCACCAAATTGCTGTGCAGATTTGCTGTCGTACAAATAACGATCGGCCCCGGCAGGTTTTGGACTCACTTCACCGCTCTGACTGTCAATTGCAATGGCTTTCCAAATCTCGGTGCTAAGTTGCTGCTCAGTCAGTAATGTTTTTAACTCTTTAATTTCAAGTTCTGTTTCATCGCCATGTAGTTGCACTGCAAAAAGATCCAGTGTTTTGGCTAAAGCTGCGATATCAGTAACGGCATGATTAACAAACACGCCGACCATGTTTAATCCAATATGATGTTGGTGCATTTGGGCAACTAAGTCACTTGCTTGTGCTGGCGTTACAGCTCTGGGTGATTTAGGATGAAATATTAATCCTCCAAATACTGCACCTGCTTGTGCCACTGCTGCAATATCGTCAATTTGAGTCAAGCCGCAAACTTTATTATTACCATAAATCAATTGTCTACAGGCTAAATCAATATCGTCTTGCGCCATTATTGAGCTACCGACAAGGTAACCGTCAACTAATGGGTTTAAGCGACACACTTGCTGATGATAATAAATCCCTGACTCACTGATCACCACTCTGTCAGCGGGGATTTGCGGTGCTAATAATTCTGTGGTGGCAAGGTCGGTACTTAAGTCGCGTAAATTACGGTTATTAATACCAATAATCGGCGCGTTTAGATCAATCGCTCTAACTAATTCTGCTTCGTTACTGACTTCAGTTAAGCAATCTAAGTGATACTTTGCCGCTTCGTTTGCTAATAATCGATATTGTTGATCATCAAGCACTGACAGCATCAGTAAAATGGCATCAGCGCCTTGGTGAGCCGCTAATTTCACTTGGTAAGGGTCGACAAAGAAGTCTTTACAAATAATCGGCTGAGTCACTCTAGCGCGCACTTTAGGAATGTAGTCCATGTCACCTTGGAAAAATTCTTCGTCGGTTAACACAGAGATGCCTGCAGCATATCGAGTATAAATGTCAGCGATAGCTTCTACATCAAAGTCGGCGCGGATCAGTCCTTTTGAAGGGCTGGCTTTTTTACATTCAAAAATAAACTGAGCATTCGGCGCTTTCAACGCATCAAATAAGCTACGATCTGATATTTTAGGTTGTAAGCTGGCTTCGGGGAAACGCAATTTAAGTGCGCTAATATGCGCGACTTTAGTTGCAACGATGCGGGTTAATACATTACTTTCTGGCTTACTCATGGTGTTCTCCTGCTTGGCTCACGGCAGCTAAATCGGTTAATAAGGTGAAGGCAGCGCCACTGGCAAGGGTTGCTAATGCTAGCTGTGTACCAGCTTGAACTGAGTCGCACACACCACTGATATACAAAGCACAACCTGCGTTAATGGCCACAGCATCTCGGTGAGCAGGGAGGCCATTACCTTGTAAAATAGCTTGCGTTATGAGGGCATTGTCTGCCGGTTCGCCGCCGGTGAGTTGCTCGATACTTGCGCGCTTAACCCCTAGATCTTCAGGGCTAAGTTGGTAAGTACGCACCACACCGTCTTTTAGTTCTGCCACATAGGTATTGTCATGCAATGCCACTTCATCTAAACCACTACCATGTACCACCATGGCGCGTTTTACCCCCAAAGCATGGAGCACATGTGCGATAGGCTCGATCAGTTCAAGTGTGTAAACACCTAGAAGCATAAATTCTGGGCTTGCAGGGTTTATTAACGGTCCTAGCACATTAAAAATGGTCCGGGTTTTTAACGCTTGTCTAACCGGCACAGCATGTTTTACTCCGCCATGGTAATGCGGCGCAAATAAGAAACATAAGCCCAGTTTATCTAAACACTGGCTTCCGGCATCTGGTGTCATGGTGAGTGCAATACCGCAATGGGATAACAAGTCAGATGAACCAGACTTACTCGATACACTGCGATTACCATGTTTTGCGACTTTAGCGCCAGCTGCAGCAGCAACAAAAGCGGCTGTAGTGGAAATATTGATGGTGTTATGTCCATCACCACCGGTACCGACAATATCAACAATGCCGGTTTGTTTTGAGGCATCACTGCGTGGGAAGGGTTTAGCGGCTTGCCGTAATGCGTCTGCCGCTCCGGCTATTTCATCAATGGTTTCGCCACGCATTTTTAGCGCCACTAACATCCCCGCCATGGTGGCAGGTTGCATATCCCCTTGAATAATCGCGCTAAAAACTTGTGTCATTTGTTCACGAGTTAACGCAGTACCTTGATAAAGGCGGTCGAATAAAGCTTGCAGATTATCCATTATTCTCCTCCAGTAAAGGCGTGGTCTTGGGTTAAATACGCTAATGTTTGCGTCAGCAGTTGGCTACCTAAGGTGGTTAAAATTGATTCTGGATGAAACTGAAAGCCTATTGCTTGATGTTGTGGATGCAATATTGCCATCGGCATATCATCGGTAGTGGCAATGATTTCTAAGCAATCAGGTACCTTTGTCGCCACCAAACTGTGGTAGCGCGCAACCGGTAATGGTGAGGGTAAATTGGCAAATACGCCTTGACCATTATGGAAGGTGGGGCTGGCTTTACCGTGAACCACAAATGGTGCTCGTTCTACTTTACCGCCATAATATTCGACCATAGCTTGATGACCTAAACAAATGCCCAACATTGGAACTTTGCCAGCTACTTTACCAATCAGTTCCATCATGCAGCCCGCTTCATGAGGGGCTCCTGGGCCTGGTGATAATACTAAGGCTGCTTTTGAGGTTTCATTGATAAGCTTTTGTGCAACATAATCGGCGCTGACATCATTACGGTAAATGATGACTTCACAACCAAGGCTGCGGAATTGATCGACTAAGTTGTAGGTGAATGAGTCAAAGTTATCCAGTAGGTACAGTTTCATGCGGTTAGTCGCTTGGTTACTGGCTTGTGTGGTTGCAGTGCTCATAGGCCACCTCCCATCTTTATTGCTGAGATAACCGCTTGGGCTTTTTGACGAGTTTCATCGGCTTCGGCTTGTGGGTCTGAATCAAACACCACGCCAGCACCTGCTTGTATATGAGCAACCCCATTTTTAACAAAGGCTGAACGGATAACAATGCAGGTATCCATGTCGCCAAGACCATTGAGGTAACCTACAGCGCCACCATAACTGCCGCGACGAGCTTGCTCTGCTTGGCGAACTAATTGCGATGCACGTACTTTTGGCGCGCCCACTAAAGTTCCCATGTTCATGCAGGCTTGATAAGCGTGCAGGGCATCTAAATCTAAGCGTAATTGACCGGTGACGCGACTGACTAAATGCATCACGTGCGAATAACGATCAACTTTTAACAGTTCGGCCACTTTACGGCTACCGCTTTGGCTGATGCGAGCAATGTCATTGCGGGCTAAATCGACTAGCATTAAATGTTCAGACAATTCTTTCTTATCTAAACGTAGCTCGAGCTCTATACGACTGTCTAGGTCAAAATCAATCTCACCTTGGGCATTTTTACCGCGCTTTCGGGTGCCAGCAATGGGATACACTTCAACTTGGTTACTGGCCGCATCGTATTTCAGGGCACTTTCTGGCGATGCGCCAAATAAGGTGAAATCAGGACCTCTGAAATAGAACATATACGGACTAGGATTGGTTAAGCGCAAAGCCCGATACGCCCCAAGGGTATTCGGACAAGGTAGACTGAAACAACGTGATGGCACCACTTGGAAAATATCACCGGCGACAATATGTTCTTTTAAATCAATCACGGTCTGCTTAAATTGCTCGTCGGTGATGTTAACTTCTTCGTCGGTTGTCACTGGCGTTAAATGAGCAATATCGCCTAGCTCAGCGCATTGTTCGGTAACGTGTTGCAGTTGCAAGGCTAATTGCTCTGCAATGATGTTATCTTGACCGAATTGGTGGCTGACAATCTCAGCTTGCTGAGTTTGATGGTCAATTAAAATAAGTGTCTCAGCTAGATAAAATAAATAGTCTGGGCAATCATTATGCGCATTGGGCGCAGCAGGGAGTGGCTCGACGGTATCAATTAAGTCATATGCTAATACACCACCTAAGAATAAATCTTCAAATTTAAGCGGATTATTAGTTTGTATGTGCTTGATAAACATTCTTAAGCCATCAAGAGGCGATGTTGACTTTAACCGTGCATCTTCATCTTGTAACTCGGTGGCTTTTTGCAGCGTCACGATGAGAGTATCATTATCTCGTTGTTGCTGTGCATCACTGAAGAAGTTCGCTATTGGCGCTAACAACGCTGCACCATTTTGAGTTAATGCGCTGAAGCTAAGCTGATAACCGTCGCAACGAATCATCATTGCCGCATGGGTGAGGACGATACTTTTTAAATGGTCTTTACTTTCGACCTCCGCAGACTCTAACAGCATGGTATGCGGCGCGTTATTAGTCACTTGCTGATACAGTTTTAGCGGATCTGTATGGTAGGTTAGTGCCTGCTTTTGCGTGGTAACCTGAGCGAGTTGATTTGGTGTAGTCACTGTTGTCGTCACTATGTCGCCGCTCCTTGTATCATGTTTATTTATCATCTATTGGCCTCTAATATTGTGTAACCCGAGTGACTAATTTTGCATGGGCCAGATAACAAGAAAGCCCACATTTCTGCGGGCTTTTTGGTAAAATCTTGTCTCTTAAAAATGAGCACAACGCTTCACACCACCCGTTAATTTGGGAAGTGCCACCACCAAGTAATGTGTAATGAAGCTAAAGAATGTGTCATTGTTAATCGCTATGTTATGTCTTTGTTTAATGCCTATAGGAAAACCCAGCTGGAGAGTAATGTCAATTGAATATTTCTCAAAAGCCATTAAAAAATGACAACCAGGATAACGAGAGGCTAATTATTGAGCGCTTTAGGTGGCTTGTGTATAAATAATTCATCAATTGCCATCATTTATTCATAAATCCAAGCAGTATTTTTATCGCTACTCTTGTACAATAAGCACATGATTACAGAGACTCTCCTGGCCGATCTTCATAGCCACACGACCGCATCAGACGGTCAATTAACACCAACCGAATTATTAACTCGCGCTATTGAAAAAGGCGTCGAGATGTTTGCTATTACTGACCACGACACAGTCGGAGGGTTAGCAGAAGCGCATCTTGCCAATCAAGCGCACGCCACACCATTAGTGTTAATTAATGGTTGTGAGATTTCAACGCGTTGGAACAGTTTTGATATTCATATTGTCGGTTTAAACTTAGATATCGGCCATATTGAATTATTAGACTTTTTAACTCACCAACGCCAATTGCGTGAAGTGCGTGCCCAAGAAATTGGTGAGCGTTTAGCTAAGGCCGGGATTGAGGGGGCTTATGACGGCGCAAAAGCAATTGCTGGCGACGCCGCACTGAGCCGTGGCCATTATGCAAGATGGCTAGCTGATAATGGTCATGCGACAGATATGCCTAGCGTGTTCAAACGTTACTTAGCGCGCGGAAAAACCGGTTATGTGCCTAATAATTGGGGCGACATGGCCAATGCGATAAACCACATTCATCAAGCGGGTGGCGTTGCAGTCTTGGCTCACCCTAGTGGTTATAAATTATCGGCCAAATGGCTTAAGCGCTTAGTACGTGAATTTGCAGAGGCCGGTGGCGATGCGATGGAAGTTATTCTAGGCCAGCAAACATTGGATGATCGTAATAATCTTATCGCATTAAGTAAGCAAAATAACCTACTTGCTTCTGTGGGGAGCGATTTCCACTTCCCCAGTAATTGGATCGAGCTAGGTAAAAACTTATTCCAACCTCAAGGTGTGGAATGGGTTTGGCAATCACAACATTGGACGGAAAGAGCATGAGTCAATTTTGGTATATTCATGATGAAAACCCACAAGCAAGGTTAATAAACCAAGCGGTGGCGATTCTTAAACAAGGTGGAGTCATTGTTTACCCAACAGACTCTGGTTATGCATTAGGCTGTATGATTGGCGAAAAAAATGCCATGACGCGCATGGCGCGTATTCGCCAGATTGAAAACGACACCAATTTTTCATTAATGTGTCGTGATTTATCTGAGCTGGCTAATTTTGCCCGGGTTGATAATCAAGCATATCGTTTATTAAAAAGCTGTATGCCTGGGCCATATACGTTTATTTTCAAAGCCACTAAAGAAGTGCCGCGCCGGTTACAATGCGATAAAAAACGCACCATAGGTATCCGCGTGCCTAATAATGTTATTGCATTGGCGTTACTTGAAGCATTGGGTGAGCCGATGATGACCACCAGTTTGGTTATGCCAAATGAGCAATTTGCTGAGTCAGACCCTGAGCATATTCGCGACATTCTCGATCACCTAGTCGAAGGTATTATTCATGGCGGCTATTTGCCTGAAAATCAAACGACTGTGATTGATATGTCTGAAGATGAGATGGTGATATTACGTCATGGTGCTGGCGATACCAGTGCATTTGAATAACCACAGGTGACCATGGTTGATGAACCGTCAAGGATAAATATGCAAGGTAGCCAGCAGAGCCTGCCATTGGCAGTGGTTCGTGGCCAAGTACTTGATAGCATGCCACTAGACTTGTTTATTCCGCCTGAGGCCTTAGAAGTGTTTCTTGAAACCTTCGAGGGCCCGCTGGATTTATTGCTGTATCTTATTCTCAAACAAAAATTGGATGTGGTTGATTTACCCATTCAACAAATTACCCAGCAATATTTACTCTATATTGAGATCCTGACTGAAGCACGGATTGAGCTGGCGGCTGATTATTTAGTGATGGCCGCAACCTTAGCTGAAATTAAGTCACGTTTGCTTTTGCCTAAAATGGCCAGTGAAAATGATGAGGAAGAAGACCCTCGCGTGGTACTGATCCGGCAATTAAAAGCCTATGAAGTGATAAAGCAAGCTGCTGCAGATATCGATGCATTACCACGGATTGAGCGAGATGTATTACAAGCATCTGTGAGTGCAGCTCCAGACATTAAACCTGTCACTGTGCCACCTGAAGTGTCGCTGGTGGATATTGCCCGCGCGTTTGGTGAAGTGCTGAAACGCATTGATGCCAATGAAGATCATCATGTTAAGCGCGAACAGTTATCAACCCGCGAGCGTATGAGCCAAATTTTAGCCAGGTTATCCAGTACCGAATTCATTGGTTTTGAGTGTTTGTTTGATGTCAGTGAAGGCCGAGCCGGTGTGGTCGTGAGCTTTTTGGCACTTATGGAGCTGGTTAAAGAGTTACTGGTTGAATTAGTACAAAATGAACCTTTCTCGCCCATTTATGTAAAAGCCTATTAATCAAGCTCAACGCTGTGAGCAAAACACATGACAAGTTTGACATAACGGACGTAGCATAACGCAAATATTAACGATTTATCCCTCTCTTTTATTCAAAGTTGAGGTTAACGATATTCGAAGAGATCCATGAAGCCAATTAATCCTACACAGCTAAAGCAACTTATCGAAGCCAGTTTATTTGTCTTAGCTAAGCCATTGTCAGTTAACGCTATCAAAGAAACTGTGTTGGCTGACTTTAGTGTGTCGCGCCTGCGCATTCAGGAAGTGCTTGATGAATTACAACTAGATTATCAAGAGCGTGGAGTGCAACTAGTGAAAGTTGCCAGTGGTTATCGCTTCCAAACTCAGGAAATGCTCAGTCCTTACCTGCAACCGCTATGGCAAGAGAAATCTCCTAAGTATTCACGTGCAACCCTGGAGACCTTAGCGGTTATTGCTTATCGACAACCGGTAACTCGTGGCGATATTGAATATATTAGAGGCGTGGCTATTAGCAGCCATATCATAAAGCTTAGTCGATCGCCAGTGGATTAAAGTAGTGGGCCCATAAAGAGGTACCTGGTAGGCCTGCGTTATTTGCCACCAGCAGTGTATTTCTCGATTACTTTAATCTTACCAAGCTAGCCGACTTGCCAGCCTTAACTGATGCCGACTCTTTACATGCTTTATTTGAAAAAGCTCAGCTAGGCATGGACAATCAATCTGAGCTTGAAACCGTCGTTGATCCAGATAACGATGACGTCGTTACCCTTGATGAGGTATCTGAGCCAGATGGAGCTATTAAGTTTGATGAACAAGATGGCGCGGTTAACAATGACATTGATCCTGACAATCAAAACGATAATAATCCTTCGCATCAGCCACATCATTAATTAAGCATGTGATATAACCCTTATCGGTAACATCTTGGTGCACCTCTAGCGCTATTCGTTTTCCTCATCAATATCTAAGAGTTGGTCCAGTCGCTTTATCACATCCACACTTTTACATGTGTCGACGGCGATTGATAATGGCCACTTTGAGGCAGATTGGCTAACATGTAATCGATAAAGCGTTGGCTGGCAAGACTTAAAAAACGCCTCGAAGGGTAAACTAAAAAGACTACCGCCATATAAGGTGGGAGTTCATTAAACAATCGCACCAATTTGCCATGCTTAAAATCCTCCTGACAAATTCGCAAAGGTAAATAACCTATGCCGCGGCCAGAAAGCGTTGCTTCATAAGCGAGTTGGATACTATTGGTACACAAATTACCTTTTACCGCTTGCATCGCATCATTTGCCAAAGGCACTTCGCTGAAGGTTTTACCATTAGGGAAGCGAAATAAAATCGAATTATATTGTTCTATGTCCTCTGGTGAATGCGGTGTTCCGGCGTTAGCCAGATATTGTGGACTGGCAACAAAATATAACTCTTCGCGAATAATCGGTTTTGCCACCATGTCTATTTCGCTAAACGTTTCTTGGACCATAAATGCAATATCGATATTGTGTCTGACCATATCGAGGGGTTCTGTGCTGCTAATAATTTCAACTGACAGCTTTGGATTTGCGTCCATAAAATTAAAAATTTTGCTGACAATGTCCATCATTTCTGGGATAGGGAAGATTAATATCCGCAGATGGCCATTGAGTTCAGCTTTATTATCGGTGATCTCATCTAATGTCTGTGCTAAATCAGCTAGCATAGTTAAGGTTTTTTGATAGAAATGACTGCCTGCGGAGGTGAGGGTGATGGCGCGGCTTTGACGGTGAAACAGCTTTAAATTTAATGACTCCTCTAACGATTGCAAGCGTCTACTGACGGTTGACTTAGGCAAATTCAATAAGTTAGCCGCTTCAAGAATGCTGCCGGTTTCGACGATGCGGTGGAATAATGCAATGTCTTCAGTTTTCATATTGTTTGCTCTAATAATGCTTGATAAGTCAAACTCAAATAATGGGATTGATATTCCCAAATAAACCCATTTATTGCAACTATAATTCAGCGTATTGTTCGAACCAATTGTAAATTAACTGTCATCTCAAAAAGAGATGATGATGTTGTCATTACGTCAGTTTAAATCTCTGTTACCAAGGAACATAATCGATGAAATATCGCTCAATATTGCCGTTGGCATTGCTTATTTCTACTATTCTAGCTGGTTGTACGCCTGTCGAAAGCGCCGTTCAAGAAGAGCTTGTACGCCCCGTTAAATTGTTTGAGGTCGCGCAATCTTCAGGCAATACTATTCGCCAATTTCCTGCCAGAGTTGAAGCCAACAGTCGAGCACAATTATCATTTCGGATTTCAGGTCAGCTTGTCAGACTGGATCTTGTGGAAGGGCAGCAGGTTAAACAAGGTTTTTTACTGGCTCAATTAGACGATCGCGATGCGCGTAATAATTTAATGACGCGTGAAGCTGAGTACGATTTGTTGCTGGCCGATTTTAGCCGTAATCAAACGCTACTCGATCGTAAACTGATTTCCCAAGCACTATTTGACAGCAGTAAAGCCCAACTTAAGTCGGCCAAAGCCGCGCTAGCAGCAGCCAATGACCAAGTGAGTTATACCCGTTTAGAAGCACCATTCAATGGCACTATTGCTAAGCGACTAGTGGATAATCACCAAATTGTTCAGGCAAACCAAGGGGTAATGACCCTGCAAAATAATCATTTGCTTGATGTCACTATTCAAGTGCCTGAAGCTATGGCAGCAGTCTTAACTCAAGATATTGCCAATGGCTTAGCGGCAAAAGTACGTTTTAGCGCAGTAGAGGGCATGTCGTTTGATGCCAAATTTAAAGAATACTCAACCCAAGTGACGCCGGGCACCCAAGCCTATGAAGTGGTGTTTTCATTACCACAACCTGACAATGTGCAATTACTGCCAGGCATGAGTGCTGAATTAACCTTAGCTACGCTTAACGAATCACCACAAGGCTTTACTGCGATTGTGCCTATTTCAGCTGTAGATAAACAAGATCAAACTGGTGAGGTGACGGTATGGCGCTATCAGCCAGATAGCGGTGACATTAATCCGGTGAAAGTGACGCTTGGTCGCGTAAGCACAGATGGTGTTGAAGTGTTGAGTGGTTTGCAAAAAGGCGACGTTATTGTTGCTGCTGGATTGTCGCAATTATCTGCAGGCATGAAAGTGAAGCCATTACGCTGGCAACGGGGAGTGTAGTTGATGAATGTTGCTGAATATTCCATTAATCATAAAGTGATTAGCTGGATGTTTGTATTTTTACTGCTTATTGGTGGCAGTGTGGCTTTTACGGGACTAGGACAATTAGAGTTTCCAGAATTTACCATTAAACAAGCGCTAGTGATCACCGCCTATCCTGGTGCATCGCCTGAGCAAGTGGAAGAAGAAGTGACCTTGCCGCTTGAAGATGCGTTGCAGCAGCTTGATGGCATTAAACATATCACTTCTATCAACAGTGCTGGGTTATCACAAATTCAGGTTGAGATTAAAGACAATTATGACAAACATCGCTTACCCCAAGTGTGGGATGAGGTGCGTCGAAAAGTAAATGACACCACAGGGGGCTTACCACCTGGTACCGCTAAGCCACAAGTGATTGATGACTTTGGTGATGTATACGGTATTTTATTGAACTTGTCAGGCAACGATTTTAGTAACCGAGAACTGAGCAACTATTCCGACTATTTACGCCGTGAGTTGGTGCTTGTTCCCGGGGTAAAAAAAGTCTCTGTGGTAGGTGATGTGACAGAGCAAGTGGTGATTGAGATTTCACAGCAAAAACTGTCAGCGCTTGGTTTAGATCAAAGTTACATCTATGGATTAGTGAACAATCAAAATGTGGTGTCTAATGCTGGCAGCATTGTGATTGGTGATAATCGTATCCGTTTACATCCCACTGGTGAGTTTAGTTCTGTAGAGGAGTTGTCTCGTTTAGTCGTCAGTTCACCAGGCAGTACTGAACTTATTTACCTTGGAGATATTGCCAATATTGAAAAAGATTATGACGAGACCCCTAATGTGCTTTATCACAATAGTGGTGAGGCGGCATTATCGTTAGGTATTGCGTTTTCAGGCGGCGTAAATGTCGTTGATGTGGGCAAGCGTGTGAGTGAGCGTTTAGTTGAACTTGAATCGCAACGGCCGTTAGGGATGAGCCTTGATACGGTTTATAACCAAAGCTCTGCGGTTGATCATACCGTTCAAGGTTTTTTGATTAACCTTTTAGAGTCGATTGCGATTGTCATCGCAGTATTATTATTATTTATGGGCCTGCGTTCTGGACTATTGATGGGCCTAATTCTGCTGTTAACTATTTTAGGTACTTTCATTGTAATGAAGGTATTAGACATTGAATTGCAGTTGATATCTCTGGGGGCGCTGATCATTGCCTTAGGTATGTTAGTCGACAACGCGATTGTGGTCACCGAAGGTATTTTGATTGGCTTACAGCGTGGTAAAACTCGTCTTGAAGCCGCAAAGCAAGTGGTATCGCAAACTCAGTGGCCATTATTAGGCGCAACTGTGATTGCCATTATTGCCTTTGCGCCAATTGGTTTGTCACAAAATGCGGCCGGAGAGTTTTGTCGTTCATTGTTTCAAGTGTTAATGATTTCTTTGTTTATTAGTTGGATTACAGCAATCACCTTAACGCCATTTTTCTGTAATTTGTTATTCAAAGAGACTTCACCACAAGCTGAACAGGTAGACCCTTATAAAGGCTGGTTGTTTACCACGTATCGTCGTTTTCTGTATTTTGTATTACGTTTTCGTCTAGTGACATTGTCAGTGGTGTTGGCGATGTTAGTCACCGCAGTGATAGGTTTTGGTCACATTAAGAACGTGTTTTTTCCTGCATCAAATACGCCAATATTTTTTGTTGATGTATGGATGCCTGAAGGGACAGACATTAAAGCCACGGAACGATTTACTGGCGAAATAGAGAAAAAGCTACTGCAAGAAAGTGAGCTTAATGACTCCGGGTTAGTGCACCTGACATCTGTCATCGGTCAGGGTGCCCAGCGTTTTGTGTTACCTTATCAGCCTGAAAAAGGCTATCCAGCCTTTGCTCAGCTTATCGTAGAAATGCGCGACCTAGCAGCCGTTAAGGCTTATATGCCCCAAGTTGAACAGTTGTTAAATAGCCATTTTCCCCAAGCACAATACCGTTTAAAAAATATGGAGAATGGTCCATCACCAGCGGCGAAAATTGAAGCGCGTTTCTATGGCGAAGATCCTCAAGTGCTGCGCAGTTTAGCCGCGCAAGCGGAAAGTATTTTTAGAAACGAACCGACAATGGACGGTGTTCGCCACAATTGGCGTAACCAAGTGCCACTCATCCGTCCACAATTACAAAATGCTCAAGCACGTGAAACCGGCATCAGTAAACAAGATTTAGATAATGCCTTATTGGTTAACTTTAGCGGTAAACAAATTGGCTTGTACCGTGAAACCAGCCATCTATTACCGATTGTTGCTCGTGCACCTGCCGCAGAACGGCTTCAAGCGGATAGTTTATGGAAGATGCAAATCTGGAGTACTGAGAACAATACCTTTGTCCCAGCAACGCAAGTCGTCAGTGAGTTCAGCACTGAATGGGAAAACCCTTTGGTGATGCGCCGTGATCGTATTCGTATGTTGGCTGTCTTGGCAGATCCTAAATTGGGCTCTAACGAAACTGCAGACTCAGTGCACAAAAAAGTTAGACATAAAATAGAGGCGATTAAACTACCTTCCGGTTATCGCTTGGAGTGGGGCGGGGAGTTTGAATCGGCAGGCGAAGCGCAAACAGCTGTTTTTAGCTCAATTCCCATGGGTTATTTAGCGATGTTTTTAATCACAGTGTTTCTGTTTAACTCTGTACGACAACCCTTGGTCATTTGGTTTACGGTACCGTTGGCGGTTATTGGTGTATCAGCAGGGTTGTTGATATTTGATGCTCCGTTTAGCTTTATGGCATTACTTGGATTGTTGAGCCTGTCTGGGATGGTGATCAAAAACGGCATAGTGTTGGTTGATCAAATCAATCTTGAACTTGAAGAGGGGAAAGAGGCTGGATTTGCACTAGTTGATTCGTGTGTGAGTCGTGTTCGCCCTGTTATGATGGCTGCGATTACCACCATGTTGGGCATGATCCCTTTAATTAGTGATGCTTTTTTTGGTTCTATGGCGATTACCATCATCTTTGGTTTAGGTTTTGCTTCACTATTAACTTTAGTGGTGTTGCCCGTTATGTATAGCCTAGTGTTTAACCTTAAAGTGACTCGCTGATCGATCAATAATGCTATTTGATTGATTAAGGCTGCTGATACAATTGTGCCAGCAGCCTTTTTGAAGGCATTAATCTATCATTAGCGTCGTTGTACATCAGGCAGCTTAATGTATTTCTGTTATCAACAATGGCTGACTCAAAATCGGTCAGCTTTTACGCCTCCATTGGTCTTGTTCGCAAACCAATCGCCAGCTTGATATTGATGACATAGCATAGATTGATTTTGCTGCGTTTCAGTTATCTCTTATCCTTAGTTGAATGTAACTGTGGTATTTTTTGCTCACCAGCCCCATTCAGCGTATAATCTACGCACTTTTCTAATTGTATGCGCCTTAGGCGGGTACAATCCTAAAAAGACAATAAAACAAGAGTAATTAACCTTTTGTTTTTTATGAAACTTCTTTAAAGAGTCCCGCTAATGAGTGAAAAATTGCAGAAAGTCTTGGCCCGTGCAGGCCATGGCTCCCGTCGTGAGATGGAGGCATGGATTGCTGCAGGCCGAGTTAGTGTTGACGGTGAAATTTCTGGTTTAGGTGATCGTGTTGAGGCTGATGCCAAAATACGTATTGATGGCCGTGCCGTTTCATTAAAATCAGCTGACGACATTATTTGTCGTGTACTGGCATACCATAAACCTGAAGGTGAAATTTGCTCGCGCAAAGATCCTGAAGGTCGTACTACAGTGTTCGAACGTTTACCTAAAGTGCGTGATGCTCGTTGGGTTGCGGTAGGGCGTTTAGATATTAATACTTCAGGGTTACTATTATTTACCTGTGATGGTGAATTAGCTAATCGTTTAATGCATCCGTCTAATGAAGTAGAGCGTGAATACGCTGTGCGTACTTTTGGTGAAGTGCCAGAGGCTGCAGTGCAGCGTTTACGTACCGGTGTGACCTTAGAAGATGGCCCAGCCCAGTTTGATACCATCAAAGCTGCGGGCGGCGAAGGCATCAATCAATGGTGGCATGTTACCCTTCGCGAAGGACGTAATCGTGAAGTGCGTCGTTTGTGGGAGTCTCAAGACGTACAAGTTAGCCGTTTAATCCGCGTGCGTTATGGTCAAGTTGAATTGCCAAAAACATTGCCTCGTGGTGGCTGGATTGAACTGCCAATTGACCAAGTGAACTACTTACGTCAACTTGCTGGTTTAGAACCTGAGACACGTTCAATTTTAGGCTCGGACAAACACAGTGTTGCCCGTTCTAAAGTGAAAAGTGCTAAAATTCGCCGTGCAGTTCATAAGCATAAAGTGGTGGGTAATCACGGCAAACCAACGCGTCAGCGTAGCTAATACATCAGTTTTGCTTTGTTTATAGGAGGTCGCGAAAGCGGCCTTTTTTGTTAATTTTTATTGATAAAAATTATATATTGCTCACCTACTTGTCAAAAGTTTTTTCTCAGATATGATTCTCAAAATTTACGGCCTATTGAGCTGTTATTCGACAATTTATGCGCTGCGGCGTTAATACTAATGATTAGGAATGTATGAAAAAAGTATTGGTTGGTTTATTGGTCTTGTTACTAGTAGCTTGCGCATCTGCACCGAGTTGGCAAGGTATGTCTGAGCGTGAGATCAGTCAATGGAAAGCGATAGGGTTTGATTCAACCCAAGCGCAAAATTGGCGTGTCAGAGGCTTTGGACCTGCAGAATCTGATGGTTGGATAAAAGCAAACTTCACGTTAGATACGGCAACGATTTGGGCCAAAGAAGCCTTTAATGTTGAAGAAGCTCAAGTGTGGAGTGAAGCCGGTTTTGAGATTGAAGAAGCGGTAACTAATCGCAGTAAAGGCTTAACACCAGTAAGAGCAAATTAATTATTTATTGTGCTAAGCACTTTGTTTTGTTGGATTTTACATCGGATTGACGTTTTTTAAAGCGTTCAGTTTGATGTAATGAAAATTTTAGTTGCTTGGCTCAAAAAAATCAGTAAAGTGTGCCCCAAGTTAAGCCGGACGCGAAAGCAGCTTGGTTTACCTTACGTAATAACAAATTAAGTGAGTTGATATTTTTATCAAAACACGCTCAGTTTGCCCGAGTGGTGGAATCGGTAGACACAAGGGATTTAAAATCCCTCGCTGAATAAGCGTGCCAGTTCAAGTCTGGCCTCGGGTACCATTATAATCTCTAGTAATAGAGAGTGGTGTAAAAAAGCCTCAACTTATGTTGGGGCTTTTTTACGTCTGTAATTTGGTGGTTAAGGGTAACAAACGCAAAAGAAGGTGAGGGCGATAAGAGCGAACGAGCCTAGATGCTAGGGCGGACTTCATCCTACTAGTTCGCTACGTGGCTATAAGAACGTTTGAGGTCTGAATACTACAGAGTTATAGCCTATAGCTGAACACTCTAGGACTTAGACTTTTAAGGTTTAACGCTGACTTCAGTGGTATTCGCATTCAACAGCCTGCATATCGCTCTTTAGCTACTTCAGCTATAGCCTCTAGCTTCGAAGCATTCTAGTACCTCGGCTTTTAAGGTTTAACGCTGACTTCAGTGACCTAGCATTCAACAGCCTGCAAATTACCCTTTAGCTACTGCAGTTATAGCTTCTTGCAGCGAAGCGTTCTAGCACCTCGGCTTTTATGTTTAACGCTGACTCCAGTGACATTCGCATTCAACAGCCTGCATATCGCCCTTTAGCTACTTCAGTTATAGCCTCTAGCTTCGAAGCGTTCTAGTACCTCGGCTTTTAATCTCTAGTGCCTCAGTTAATCGTTGATTAGCGCTTTTAATGTTGGCGACGCTTTAAAGCTGGGTTGATTAAATCCGTCAATCTCTATGGCTGCACCCGTTTGTGGATTACGGCCTACTCTAGGTAAGTAAAAACGCAATTCAAACGTGCCAAATTGTGGAATGTAGATTTTCTCGCCTTCAGCTAAACCTTGATGAATAATGGCTAGGATCTGTTCAAGTTGTTGCTTTGTTTGAGCTTGAGGTTGGTCCATTTTATTGGCCATTGATTGGATGAGTTGCTTTTTATTCATGAGAGTCTCTATAACTTAAGTACTTCAAAACCCTCTTATAACAATTCAATATCGACCTTCCTAGTTGTGTATTCATAAATTAATGTTAAGTGGTTACTTTTTATATTTACGATTAACTTTTATACAAAGAGGTAATATTTTAGTATTCACTTTTGTTGCTTAAATGTTTCGTTCATTCAAAGCGCGTTATTATTTGCCATAATGACTATACCCATTTCACTTATGTCATAAACATGACAGTATCGTGGGGTGTCGCTAATGGGGAAGAGTATGTTCAGTAAACATAAACTGTCTATAAATGTGAGCATAGTAGCCATATTGCTTTGGAGTATATCGTCATTTGTTTTGGCCGATACTGATGATATATATCCTAACTTAACTCAAAATCTGCAATTACAGTATTTGGCTGAACCTAATGCGCAGCGAGCACACTATTTAGCAATATTACAAACAGGCTCTGCTGCAAAATCATTAGAATATATCGATCTCATTCAGCAAAGTGTTGCCACTTTTTGGCGCAATAAAAAGGTGCCTATCGCATTTGATGTAATCGAAAGTTCGGCCTCGTTGCTTGAAAAAAATATCGCACTGGAACCTGCCGTCGATGATTACCTGAGTGTCATAAACGCGCTACGCAAATTAATGTGGTTATCGCAAACTCAAGATTGGCAGGCTATCACAGTTGATGCCTTGCTTCGCCCTGGCGATAGCGATCCCAATATTAAGTTAATCAACCAACGTTTGTGGCTATTAGGTGATGCCAGCGAATTACTTGCTGATGAAGTTGTATATCAACCCGCTTCAGCGGAAAGTGTTAAACGTTTTCAGTCTCGCCATGGGCTAAAACCTGATGCCGTGATTGGTCCAAAGACCTTATTTTGGTTAAATCAAACTCCGCTTCAACTGGCTTCTTTACTAGCAAAGAGCTTTGTTGAAAAAACAGCATATTTAAGTCAATTGCCTCAACCTTATTTGTTAATTAATATTCCTGCTTTTCAAATGGTACTGGTGGATGATAATCAGGTCGTATTGTCATCGAAAGTTATCGTGGGTAAACCGCACCGACCGACTCCGCTGATGACAGGGCAAATTTCAAATATCATCATCAATCCTACTTGGACGGTACCTCGACAGATTTTACGCCAAGATATTTTGCCGCAAATAAGACGCTATGGTGACTATTTTGCCGACAAGCATTTTGATGTGTTTGATTATGAAGGCAATCGAGTTAATAAAACTGCGGAGCAATGGCAGCAAGCAGCAATAGGGCGCTTTCCTTATCGAGTCGTGCAGCGTCCTGGAGGTGATAATGCTTTAGGCCGATATAAATTCCATTTCAATAATGATCAAAGTATCTATTTGCATGACACCCCTAATCGAACGCTATTTTCAAAATCACAAAGAGATTTATCATCAGGTTGTGTCCGCATTGAAAAGGTACAGCAATTAGCCGACTGGTTTGTCAACCATTTGGTTATCGATAAACGAACCTGGAATCGCTTACAGTCTAATTATACGCAAACCCAATGGTTTGCCTTATCAGCACCTTTACCCGTGCACATGGTCTATTGGCGTGCTTGGGTGGATGAGCAATATATTATTCAGTATCGTGATGACATTTATCAGTTAACTCCAAAGGCAGCGGTCAATTTATTAAGCCATCAAGGCGCCAGCAAAGATATTGTGCAGGGATTATCAGTTAATTAAGTAAAGTTAATGGCTGCTCACTTTGCTCCTAAGCACTTGAGCAATATCACACTCTTATATTAGCGTGCGTGTTTTTAATCTCACGCAACAGCGCCAGACTTGCATTTATGAGCATTAATGGTTAATTTATTCGCCAGCTGGATAAAAAAGCAACAACTAGTTCGATCGTGTTGTGAAGATTAAATCATGCCTCAAAGGCTGATAAGTCCTGAATTTAGATAATTAAAGTGGTGTATAAATGACAATTGAGTGCCTAACTCGTCGGCAGGTATTATTAGGCTTAAGCGGTGCCGCAGTGGTGACTCTGTTACCTAATACCGCCCAAGCAAGTCGTGCAACTATTGGGGTTAAAGATTTACGTTTTTATAATCTACATACCGGTGAAAGAAGTCAGGGAAGCTTTTGGGTTGATGGTCAATATCAATCAGCGACACTGACTGAGTTTGATCATGTATTACGTGATCATCGTCAAAATGTAGCCGCACCAATTGATAAACGATTATTTGAATATTTGTATAAATTGCAGGCTACGTTAGATAATCAAGATGAAATCCATGTTATCTCCGCTTATCGTTCACCTAAAACGAACCAAATGCTCGCATCTCGAAGTAATGGCGTAGCGAAGAAAAGTTATCACATGAAAGGCATGGCAATGGATATTGCTTTACCTGGCGTAAAAACCAAACATTTGCGTGATGCAGCCGAGTCTCTTAAGTTGGGCGGTGTTGGGTTTTATCCTCGCGATGGCTTTGTACACATTGATTGTGGTCCAGTGAGACGATGGGGTTAATAAGACAAATCTCATTAAATATCTGGTCAGTTCAGAGTCTCTCAGGTTTCAAAGTCCTTTAGGCATCTTTAGACGCTTTAAAAATAAGACATTCCCACCATCCATTGCGGTCAGATGCTGGAGGGTGGGTTACCCAGGAGCTTGTTACCGATAGTCACTGTTTGTTTCAATCATCTGTCTTGCCTATAGCACTTTGAACTCCCGCTGAAAGATCACATATTTAATAGGATTGGTATATCTTCTTGTGGGTTGATAATGGCTGTGGTAATATCCGCGCGCTTTATTTGAGTCATCGTTGGTCGAGAATGATGACGCCTTCATACTTTATTAATTATTAAGTGAGTGACTAATGTCTTACACAATCAACGCAGTAACCCGCACAGAAATCGGGAAAGGTTCGAGCCGCCGCCTACGTCATGCCGGTAAAGTTCCTGCAGTAATTTATGGTCCAGGTAAAGAGCCTGTATCAATCACGTTCGAACACAAAGACATCATTAACATCCAGTTAAATGAAAACTTTTACACAACTGATTTAACTATCGTTGTCGATGGTAAAGAAGTTAAAGTTCGTGCAAAGGCTATCCAACGTCACGCATTCAAGCAATTAGTTGAACATATTGACTTCATGTTTGTTTAACTTTTGTTTTGAAAAAAGCGCCTAAGGGCGCTTTTTTTGTGTCTGTTTTTTACAACTCTAAACCCTAAAGTTTAATCAATTTCGAAGCTATAGTAGATATCCAGTGATTGACTTAAGGTACTCGATACACTTTCTAAATATAATTGTGAAAATAAGTAATAGCGCACGGTCATTTCATACCCTGGGTTAAACACGCCCACACCATATTTAATCATTAAGTCTTCGCCAATATAGCCACTCACAGCTACTTTTCCATCATCATTGGTATCAAGTTGTACATTAGAAAAACCAAATTTTTCAATGAGCCCTGTCGCAGTACTGCCAATACTATTCATTGCGCCACCATCAAATTGTGAGCCTAAACTCAGCGCTGCCCCCATCATTAATGAGTTGCTTTGTTGGTTACTTGAACTGGTAAAGCCTTTACCCGTTAAAATGTACGATAATATCTCAGCTTGTTCTTTTGCCGGATTAGAAAATAAGGTTACAACAGGGCGCATTGGTGTCCCCGTAACTCTGACACCTGCGGTTATATCGCTTTCCTTAATCTCTCTGGTTGCCTCTATATTAAGATTTGGTGATGCAGTTGGTCCAATAAATTGCACTTCACCGGTATTGATCGTTAGGGTTTGCCCCATAAACTTATAGGTACCTTTATTGACTCTAATATCGCCAAACAACATCGGTGGTTTAAATGCTTGTTGCTGAAGTACAAGGTCACCTTCTAGCTTACCCTTGAGGCCCATGCCATCAATAGTGAGGTTTTTACCTACATTGATATTTAAGTCGGCCGTGATGGCGTAAGGGCTGGTTTTAACCGTTTGTTGAGACACTGAATCATTGAATACCACATCATTTGATACGGCTATGCCTCCTTCAGCCAATGGGGTGATTTTTATTTGTCCTGAGGGAACATTCACTTTGCCTTTTATTGCGAACAGTTGGTCATCAAAGGTAATATTAATATCTGGAGAGACATTTAAGATTGCCATTGGCGGTTGAATAACCGCTAAGTTACTGCCTTTAATGTCAATATCACCACTAAATTTACCTTGTGGCCACGCTAGGGTACCTTGGGTGGTGACTTGGCCATCTCCCATATGCCACTGGCCATTGAGCTGCCCTTGCTGACCTTCAAGTGAGAGTGATAGATAGAGTTTATCAATTAATGTCGGGTTAGTTGATAAGGCCAATGCTGCATCATTGAGTTTAATATTACCTGATAGACTAGGGTCCATAAGGGTACCGGATAACATTAATCGGCTCGATAGCATACCTTCTAAGGTTTCAAGTCTTGGGAAAAATTCTCCAAAGGGAGCGAGATTGAGCTCATTCACATTAATCGTTCCTTGTAAGGTACGATCGGGAGTGATATTAACACTTAGCTGACTTTGCCAACTGGCGATTCCGGATGAATCGAAACTTAATGAACTGGTCACTTTTTTCTCTCATCAAGTGACGCTTGTAATAGCAGCTGCTGATAGTCGATGCTAATGGTGTTGTTTTTAGTACGGCTTAGCTTAATATTACCGGGCAGGAGTGTAAATTGAAGATTGGCCGTAGGCTTTTTAGCTTTAGCCCAATTAACTTGACTGGTTAACGCTGCTTCACCGCTCCAGTTGATTTTTTTAGATAAAATGGGCTCCAAGGTTTTGCCTGGGTTACCCGTAAGCGTGATATTGGCTTGGCCAGTGTGGCCCAAATTAACATCATTGATCAAACATAATTTATTGTGTGGGTGCACTAAACAGAAGCTGCTGATGCTACCTCTATGGTTAAGTTGATCCCAGTTTGCTGTAATGGGTTTATCTTGTTGCCATTGTCCAAGGACATTACTGATACTGAACTCGGTTAAGGTGGCATTAAATTGTTGTTTATCAATATTGCTACTACTGCTAATTTGAGTATTGATGACTAAATCACCTTGAGTATTCAGTTTACTTTGCTGTTTGCTTTGGTCGCCTTCACTGATAAAAGAAATATCTGTCAGTTTATAGCTACTCCATACAAGATTGTTATTATGCAGCTCTATTCGATATTGGTGTTGTAAATAAGGACGATAGTTAGCGAGTAAATTGAGGTTATCAATTTTACTACCTTGGTAGCTCAACTTGTTAATTTGTGCGTTCACATCAACGATAGGGTCTGCACTATTGCCGCTGACATCTACTTTAGCGAAGATACTACCGCGAGCGCCTGTTAGCCACTGGCTGACATCTGGCACACTCAGTTCAGCATTGATGTCCCAGATTTTATCCGCTTGACCGTTGATGATTAACTGAGCGCCAAGAGCATTGGCTTGTAAGTTTGACGCGTTAACTGCAAAATCTTGATTTAATGAAATATCGCCCTGTAAATTCAATGGATAACCATTTAAACGTCCTGTTAAATTAGCCTGTTCAATTGCCACTTGCCATTGTTTATCCGCAAGGCTGCCCGAACTATTAAAATGGCCGCTGAATTTACTTTTGACTGGATTTTGCTGATTAATATAATCAATATATTGCAACTGGATATTGTCGCTAAGCACCTTAGCTTGCCATGTTATGTTATCTTGATATGACAGCTCTCCTGTTAGCTCCACATTGCCAGCCAGCGACTGTACCTTCAGCTTATTAACCGTCAGTTTTTGCTTAACGTTAACAATATCAGCACTTACCGTTAAAGGTGGATGGTAAGGCGTGGTGATTTGCCCTTCAAACTGTGCCACTTGATCTTTACTATCGCCTTTGCTGGTAAAACGGCTAATGTTGCTGGTGTATAAGGGGTTACTCAGTGGCCACTGTAAAGCTGCGTCGGTCAGTGTTACTTGGTAGTCAAGCGCAGGAGACGTGAGATCGACTTTAGCGGTGAGGTTAAAATGGCTATCACCCTTAGCAATGGCGTTGATGTGTAACTGGCTTAAGTCTTCGCTAAGTTCAAGGCTAAGTTGTTGCTGTTTAAGCCCCGGTAATTCAGGCAGATTATCGACATTTGCTGTTAGTGTTAATGCGAGCGGATAGCGGTCATGCAAAGCAATGTCACCACTAACACTGACATTACCATCATCATGCTGAATGTCGAGTTGGCTTATTCCAAGTTCAAATTGACGAAAACTGGCCGCCAATGCGATATGACTAAAATGGTCAGTTCGTTCACCCAATTTGAGCAGACTGTCTGTTGCATTAAATTGCCTAACATCGATAGGAAAAGGCATAAACACTTGTGGTAAATTCGCCAGTGGCCATGCTGTTGCTTTTGCATCAACCGTTTGTGCAGTTTGTTTACTCTCCACTGGAACATTGATTGGCTTGGTTGATGCCGGTGCAGAAGGGATATCAACTATCAGGCCTTGGCTGGTAAATGATTCAACCATCAGGCCTGCGCTGTTCCAAATAGCTTGAGTCGACAGCTCATCGGCATGAAATGTCATGCTATTGACCGCAATATCAACCTGGGTTAATTTTGCTTGGCTGAGGTTAATGTTTATCGGTAATTCAAACTCAGTAAAAGGGGCTGGTAACTCAGTGGATTTATCCACATCTTTTGCAGCAGGAATATTATCACTGACAATGTTCACTCCTATGCTCGAAGCCATTAGGTTTGTCACACACAACTGTTTATTCATCAGACAGGTTGGCACCCATTCCAATGTTACATTTTGAGCATTAACGCTAATGCCAGGCATTGACCATGACATGCTATGAAGGGTGAGATCGCCATTTAAGGTGCCAGAAGCGTATTCAACTTCAACATCGCTGACCAATTGGTTAACCAAGAACACCGCGGTTTTGCTGCCAAATGGCGTGCCTATGAGGACGGCAAACAACATCAATAATGCTAAAGGCACATAAATTAAGATCCGAGTATAAAACTTAATTTGGCGCCAAATGCGTGCAGGTAAGCTAGTTGCACGGTTAGTTTTGGTATTATTATTGGGAGCGGTCGCTTGTGGCTGCTGACCTTGTTCAGAATGCTCATCTGTCATAAATCAGTCCCCATGGTTAAATGGAAACGAAACGAGCGTGCAACGGTCTCAGTTTCTTTTAAGCCAAACCCTAAGTCCATTCGGATTGGACCAATCGGCGATATCCAGTGTAAACCACCGCCAACCGATACCACGGGTTCAAACTTCTGTGTATCAAAGGCATTACCCGCATCGACAAAGGTAGCAACGCGCCAAGTAGGGGTGAGATAGTACTGATATTCTACGCTGCCGACGGCCAAAAAACGGCCACCGACCACTTGTCTCGATAAGCCGCCTTCACTGTTGGTGTAGTCAATATAGGGCCCTAATTCTTGGTAACTGTAACCCCGTATACTTTGGTCGCCACCAGCAAAATAACGCAGTGATGGGGGAATGTTGGCAATATCGTTATCATTTGCAATATTGGCGCCTAAGTCAACGCGAGCAACAAATCGATGCTTATCAAATAAGGTTTCTATCCATTTAAATCGTGCTTGTAAGCGAGTGAGACGAATAGTCGATCCTACAGATGGATCTGCATATTCAATGCTGTATGTTTGACGATAGCCAGATTTAGGATCGAGGGTGTTGTCACCTCGAACCGTTTTAGTGAGGTTGTAACCTAATAAATAAAATCGCGGATCGTAATCAGTATCGAGTTGATTATAAAACTCTCTCGTGGATTCAAGGGAATAACCATGCAGCCAATTACTTTTGGACCGTCGTTGACGCGTTAAGCCAATGATGTATTTTTCAGACTCTAACTGGCCAGTATTATTAAATTGACGGTTATCTGGATCATAATCTTGAGTGACACCATAGGTGTCGCGTAATAATCCTAGTTTTATTTTTAGTTGATCATCTAAAGGATGCGTTAATGGAATCGTATAGGTAGTTAAAATTTTCGGCCGTTCAGGCGACCACTCCATACTGGTTTCTTGATAATGCCCATAGCGGTTTATTTGTGGGGTACGCCAAGTCACTCGCACGCGAGGATCGATACTTTTTTCGGTACTATTACCAATATCAGCACCTAAACCGACCTCAATAAGATGGCTAGGACGAGGACTTAGTTCAACTTTAATTGGCACAACACCGGTTTCAATCTTGTCTAATTGAGGCAATACTTTGATATTACTAAAGTAACCAGTATCTAACAAATTACGATTAAACTCAGTCAAAAGTTGCGTGGCATAAGGCGCATCAGCACCAAAAGGGATTAATGCTTCGACAATATCGTCATTAAGCGTTGAACCTTCAAAGTCAACATCACCAAATAAATATCGCTTACCTGAATCAAATTCGAGGTTAATTTGGGCGCTATTTAAGTCACGATTAATGCTGATTTCTGATTTTGTGTATTGACCATCAAAATATCCTCTTGCCATTGCCAGAGTGACTAATTGTGATTTAATTGAATCGTAAACCCCGTGGTTTAAGGTGTCACCAGGTTTGATTTTTAGGCTATTAAGCCATAGCGAAAAAGTATTGTCTTCAAGCATCTCTCCCTGAAAATGAATATCAACCCACTGAATAATCACTGGTTCCCCAAGGGTGATATCGAGCTTTAGCTCCCAAGGCCCATTGTCTTTTTCGTTAACGTCAATATCTAAAATAGCGTGATAGTAGCCCATAGATTCAAGCGCATCATGGGTGTTATCGTCAACTGTGAATAAAAAAGCTCGGCGTTGAACATCATTATCTGGCAAGGTACCTAAGTGAGCTGAAATATTATTTTCAATTTGTTTGTTAACGCCATTAACGTTAATCGTTAGCCAATTATTATCAGCCAGCACAAAGCCTGACATCAATAAGGTCAACGAAAGTAATAGAAACTGACTAAATTTAAGGCGTTTTGTCGGCAAATTAAGCTAATTTTTCCAAAAGTGATCATGATGACTATTGTCGCTACAAAGTCTAAAAGTCGCAAGGATATGATTGAAATTACAACCACAAATGGTTACAAAGATAAACCACTTTCAAGGACTTGCCTAACATGAATAAATTATATTTAACGATTGCAGTGTGTTTATGCTTAACCGCAAATATCTGTGCAGCCACAGATGATAAGCCTTTTTCAATTGCCATCCATGGCGGCGCGGGAACCATTTCTGCTGCCAGTTTAAGTCCTCAACAAGAAAAAGCTATTCGCGATAAACTCAAACAGGCTGTTGATACAGGCTATAAGGTGCTAGATAAAGGCGGTAATAGTCTTGATGCGGTTCAAGCGGCAATTAATGTGTTAGAAAATAGTCCATTTTTTAATGCTGGTGTTGGCGCGGTTTATACTTTTGACGGCGGCCATGAACTAGATGCCTCGGTAATGGATGGTAACACAATGAATGCTGGAGCCGTTGTGGGGGTTAAACACATTAAAAACCCAATTGATTTAGCTCGAAAAGTGATGGAAAAATCACCTCATGTGATGCTATATGGTCAAGGGGCAGAGGAGTTTGCATTAACGCAACAATTTAGGTTGGTGTCTAATAGCCATTTCGACACGCCTCATCGTTATGCACAATTGCTGGATGCCAAAGCGAGCATCATTGAAGCTGAGCGCGTAAATGGTGGTGATCACCAGGCGTCAGTTGCCCAGTTACCTGCCAACTACAAATACGGCACAGTCGGCGCAGTGGCGCTTGATAAACACGGCAACCTTGCCGCCGGAACATCAACTGGCGGCATGACGGCAAAACGTTTTGGGCGCATTGGTGACTCACCGGTTATTGGTGCTGGAACCTATGCTGAAAATGGGGTTTGCGCCATATCAGCGACGGGTCATGGCGAATATTTTATTCGCTATCAAGTGGCAGGCGATATATGCGCTAAAGTCAAATACCAACAGAAATCGATTATTCAAGCGGCCGATGAGGTCATCAATCAACGCTTGCTCTCGGCAGGGGGAACTGGAGGAGTGATAGCGATTGATCAACGTGGCAATATCGCGACACCATTTAATACCGAAGGGATGTATCGCGCCACACGAAGTAAAGGCCAAGCTGCAACCGTTATGATTTGGCGTGACAAGTAAGTATTACTGCGCTGAATAGACTTAGGTTTATCAAATAAATTCATCAAGTCAGTTCATGACGTGGTTAATGCAGTGGGCTAATACCATTGATTAGTAAACCGATTAGTGCAATCGGTTATATTTTCTATCTCCTGAGCCATTATTGACTAAACTTAATCAAGTTAGTACCCGTGAGTTGATTCCTTATGAATTGCTTGACGGGGTTTATTAAACACGTAGTTAATTAGCGTGTAATAGGGGGCAATATGGATTCAATAAAAATTAAAGATTATATGGATAAGCATCCAGTATTATTAACTGCAGATATGTCACTGGCTATTGCGGTTGAAAAACTACTCGCCAGTAATAAAAATGGTGCTCCGGTTGTTGATCATATCGGTCAATTAGTGGGCTTTCTATCTCAACAAGATTGTTTATCTGTGATGCTAAAAAGCAGTTACCATTGCGATATGACCAGTACAGTAAAAGATTGCATGAAAAGCCCTGTATTGTCGGTGACGCCCGATGAAAGTATATTGGAATTAGCGGATCAAATGTTAGGCGCTAAACCGAAGATTTATCCTGTAGTGAGTGCAGGAAAAGTCATTGGAACGATTAATCGGACGAATGTACTTAAGGCGATGAATATTTATATGCAACAGTGTTACTTATCTCCAATATAACAATCGTTAAAATCAATACCATTCTGCTGTTTTCCTTGCTAGGATCGCTTTTTTTGATGTAAGCAAGGGAATCAGATTTGAATTCGGACCTTCACCCGCTATCTAAGGCGTATCTCAATCTTTGTTATCAAACCGATGCCGCTAAAATTCGACGTCGTTTGTATCGTGTCAATAAAGAAGCCGAGTCTGAAAAAAAATCCCAAACGTTAGCGCAGTTAACTGAATCTGCGCAGCAAGCCTATGCAAAAGCGCAGTTGCGCTTACAGTCTCGACCGGTTATTCATTACCCAGACGAACTGCCTGTGTCACAAAAACGTGATGATATCGCTTCTGCCATTGCCAATAACCAAGTGGTCATTGTCGCGGGTGAGACGGGATCGGGTAAAACGACTCAGTTACCTAAAATTTGTCTTGAACTTGGCTTAGGCACTCGTGGCTTAATTGGCCATACTCAACCTCGTCGTCTAGCCGCCCGTAGTGTTGCCAACCGTATTGCTGATGAACTTAATAGCCCTTTAGGTGATATTGTTGGTTTTAAAGTTCGCTTTGCAGATGCTCTGAGCGACAACAGTTATATCAAACTGATGACCGATGGTATTTTGTTAGCGGAACTCACTTCAGACCGATTTTTAAACCAGTACGATGCGATTATTATCGATGAAGCGCATGAACGCAGTTTAAACATTGATTTTATTTTAGGGTACCTAAAGCAAGTATTAAAAAAACGTCCTGATTTAAAAGTCATTATTACTTCCGCAACCATCGATGTAGACCGTTTCTCAAAACATTTCAATAATGCGCCAGTTATTGAAGTATCAGGGCGTACCTTTGACGTTGAAACGCGCTACCGTCCTTTAGTTCGCGATAGCGATGAAGATTTAGATGTCAGCGATGGTATTTTTGCTGCTGTTGAAGAGCTCATGGCGGCAGGGCCCGGCGACATTTTAATTTTTATGAATGGTGAGCGCGAGATCCGTGATACAGCTGATTTACTCAATAAACAGCAATATCGCGATACTGAAGTGTTACCACTATATGCGCGCCTTTCTTACGGTGAGCAATCTAAAGTGTTTAAAAGTCACATTGGTAGGCGCATTGTACTGGCCACCAACGTTGCTGAAACCTCATTAACTGTTCCAGGGATCCGTTATGTTATCGATCCCGGAACCGCTCGCATAAGCCGATATAGTTACCGGACTAAAGTACAACGTTTGCCGATAGAACCTATTTCCCAAGCCAGTGCTAATCAACGTCAAGGCCGTTGCGGTCGCGTAGGCCCTGGTATTTGTATTCGACTTTACGATGAAATGGATTTTATTCAGCGCCCGGAATTTACCGATCCTGAAATTTTGCGGACTAATCTTGCCTCGGTGATTTTACACATGTTGGCGATTGGTTTGGGTGACATTGGCGGATTTCCATTTATTCAGCCACCGGATCAAAAACACATTCGTGATGGTTTTTTATTGCTTGAAGAGTTACAAGCAGTGAAGAAATCAGGTAATGATTTAGTGTTAACCCCGTTGGGCAAAGATTTAGCTAAAATTCCACTTGATCCTCGTTTAGCTCGAATGGTTATTGAAGCGAACAAATTGGGCTGTTTGCATGAAGCATTAGTGATTACCTCTGGTTTATCTATCCAAGATCCGCGTGAACGTCCTGTGGATAAAAAACAAGCAGCTGATGAATGTCATCGTCGCTATGCCGATAAAGACTCTGATTTTGCCAGTTGGGTTAAGTTATGGGACCACGTTAAAGATCAAAAGCATGAGTTGTCAGCCAGTCAGTTTAGAAAACAATGTCGCGATGAATATCTCGCGTATTTACGCGTGCGTGAATGGCAAGACTTATATACTCAAGTGAAACAAGCTGTTCATGAATTGAAATGGCGAATTAATGACAGTGCAGCCAGTTATGAGCAGTTACATCGAGCATTATTATCAGGCTTGTTAAGTCATGTTGGTTTTAAAGGCGAGAACAACGAGTATCTAGGGGCGCGTAACCGTAAGTTCTTTGTGTTTCCGGGGTCGCCTTTAGCCAAAAAAGGTCCTAAGTGGATTATGGCCGCAGAGTTGACTGAAACGTCACGATTGTTTGCCCGTTGTTGCGCTAAAATTGATCCTGAATGGTTGGAATCGCTTGCGAGCCATTTAGTGAAAAAGAATTATCTTGAACCGCATTTTGAAGCCAAAGCAGCAAGTGTTATCGCACTTGAGAACCAAGTGCTTTATGGTTTAACTATCGTTAATCGCCGTCGAGTGCAATATGGGCCTATTGAGCCTATTGAAGCTCGAGAGATTTTTATTCGTAGCGCCTTAGCAGAAGGGCAGTTACAGACTAAAGAAGCTTTTTTTGTAAATAACCAGCAGCTACTCAATGACATTGAAACACTAGAGCACAAGTCTCGTCGTCGAGATATTTTAGTCGATGAGCAAGTGCTGGTGGATTTTTATGAACCCTTGATCCCTGCAGGTATTTTTAACGGGCCGTTGTTTTTTGCGTGGTGGAAAAAAGCTCGCCAACAAACCCCTGATTTACTTGATTATAGCCAAGCCTTGTTAATGCAGCGAAGTGCCGAGCATATATCGGCGCTTGATTTCCCTGATATATGGCACAAAGGGAATTTAGCCTTAACTGTGAGCTATCATTTTGAACCTGCTAGCGCTGATGACGGAGTCTCTGTACATATTCCTGTTGCACTGATCAACCAAATTGACGACAGTGATTTTGATTGGCTTGTACCGGGATTACGACAAGAGAAACTCATTGCGTTGATCAAGTCACTGCCGAAAAATTTACGCCGCAATTTTGTGCCTGCTCCAGACTATGCCCGAGCATGTTATCAAGCGATGAAACCGTTTGAGTTGTCGATGCTCGATTCTATGTGTAAACAGTTACTGCGCATGAGTGGCGTGCGCATATCGGCTGATGATTTTGATTTAACGCAACTAACAGAACATCTTAAGATGAACTTTAAGATTGAAGATGATCAAAGTCGTTTAGTCGCCCAAGGCCGTGATTTAGAAGCGTTAAAAGGTCAGTTACAAGGGGTAGTTGCCAAAGCCATTCGTAAAGTGGCTGATAAAGGCATTGAACAACAAGCTTTAACTAGCTGGTCGTTTGGTGATTTACCGGTTCAATATCAGCAGCGTAAAGGCAATTACGAAGTAAAAGCGTATCCTGCCTTAATAGACAATAAAACGGATGTGGCGATCAAGCTATTTGATGATGAACACGAAGCTAAGCGCCATCATCGAGTAGGCCTGCGTCGGTTGTTATTGATTAATATCCCTTCGCCAGTGAAGCACTTACAGCAAGCATTACCTAATAAAGCTAAGCTTGCAATGTACTTTAATCCCTTCGGCCAAGTGCAGATATTAATTGAAGATATTATTAATGCCGCGGTGCAGCAGTTATTGGATAAAAAGCAACTCGATATTCGCAATGAACAGCAGTTCGAGCAAGCAAAAGATTGGGTTCGCCAAGAGCTTAACCCAACTGCTGAGCAAATAGCATTAAATGTTGAGCAAATATTAACTATTTATCAACGTGTTAAGAAGCGTTTAAAAGGTAAAATTAGCCTGGATATTGCCTTTGCGATGAGTGATATTCAAACTCAGCTTGATAGTCTGGTTTATAAAGGCTTTGTTGAGGATTGTGGTTGGCAACGCTTAACCGATGTGAGCCGTTATCTCAGAGCCATTGAAAATAGACTCGATAAGCTACCTGTTGACCCAACACGCGATCGATTACACATGCATAGCATTGCTAAAGTACAAGAGGCGTTAACTGCGCAATTAGCTAAAGTGCCGCGTTCACAAGCAATACCTGAAGCATTGATTGAAGCTCGCTGGATGATTGAGGAGTATCGAGTATCATGTTTTGCCCAAGTGCTAGGCACTGCTTATCCTATTTCAGAAAAGCGAGTATTGAACCATATTAGCCAAATATAATTGTTGAGAATAATATTATTGCCGATGCCATGCATCGGCTTTTTTATGTAAAACTGAAAGTGTTTCATTTATTTTTGCTAAAAATGGGGGTTTTATAGGTTATATCAATAAAAAACCTACAAAACTGAAAGTTTTTCGTAATTTTGGTTTGATTGTGATCTGACTATTGTTATACTCCACGGCATGAAGAATGTGATTGTCAGTCTTCTCTCTGTAAGGCAAATGTCATCCCCTCAGCATTAACAAGATGTTGTCTATATTAAAGATTTATCATCTTGTTGCTGTAAATAAAAAGACAGGCCTACACCTACAAAACGACCTAAAAGATTGGAGTTATTATGGAAGTTCATGAATACGAAAATGCTTACTATCAAGTGAAAGATGACGTGTTAGAGTCTTTACCTTCTGACGAAGAATAAGACGATTGAACGAGCATATTGATGTACTGACACTTGGTTCACTACATTAAAAAACTCCGACACTAAAAACAAAAATAGCAGCCTAGGCTGCTATTTTTATTACTGATTACACTACTTTAATATGGCTAAGCATTTATTGAATGACAATTTAATAGCTATTCTATCCAATAGTGCAATGAAGCGAAGACAATACTTAAGCCTATTCAATATCAACCTTCAATACGACCTTTTTCAGTTAATATTTCAACAATAACCCAAGTATTACCTATTTTATGCAGACGAATAGTTCGATCGTCAATCCAATCTCTGCCACCTTTCAATCCTTGCATTTTAACCACTACTGTTACGTCATCGGTGAATTTACGGAAGAAATCGATATCAATCTCATCGATAGACATAGTTACTTGCTTCATGGATAAGCCTAAGACATGTCGTTGTACCGCAGATGCAATATGGTAGTGATCCATGATCTCTTGGATATCAGCAGAGACAAACTTTTTTTGCTTTATCTACATCACGATCGACATAAATTGCTTCGAAGAAGCCCAAGGATACTTGTTCTGGCGTGAGTTGGGCTTCGCCAAACTCATCTGATTGACCACAGGCACTGAGAATGAGTAGCAGGAAAAAAGGTAAAATTCTTATCAAATTCATATTTAACATCATATTCTAATACAGTTGTTTTTATAATTTTAACCAGTATCTCGATTTATGTCATGGCTTACAAGGATAGGAGTGACATAAACCATCCTTTTATAGATCGCCATCATGTTAACCATTGCTTACCGGGACGAATAAGTGAGATTTTGTATATTGGAAATATAGAAGCAGATAATAAATGAGTGGATCAACTATTATTTGTTCAATTGACAGCATAAGAGAGTACTTTTGATCTTAATGGCTTGACGCGCTCTATATGACATGTCATAAATCACTATAGTAACTTTACGCGAGTTGTACACACCCAGCTATGCCGTATCAGCGTACAGGTGAATTAGTACTTATTAATGCAGTAATAATAACGGATTAAAATGTTATCCACAGAATCTGTGGACAACTTTGTTGACGAATGTTGTTTATATCACTAAGCCTTTGTATTAAGTGATGTTTTGTGTGTGGTTAAAAAGTAACGACGACTTTACTTAAAATCAATTTCGCCTATAAAAAAAAGCCTCATAACGAGGCTTTTTTTATAGCAAAATTAAAGCAAGACCATCACCATTTCTTTTTCGGTTGAAATAGCATATCAAGATCATCACCTTCTTTTTTCTGTTTTGGTGCACTTGGTTCACTATGCTTTTGAGCACCCATTATTTCATCGAGTAGTTGCTTGGCTTCATCGACTTTACGAGCAATAAAAGGATCATTCGGCGTTTGTCCCTTGATCGTGTGCAAAGTGTTTAAAGCTTTAGTGACCATCTGTTTACTTGAACCGTACTGTTTCATAAAGCAAGCGGCACGTGCTCGAGTAATCATAGATTCAACATTAATTCTTAATTGAAGGTTATCAATACGCATTTCTTCTTGACTAAAAATAGACGGATCAACTTTTCCCTTGTTATGTTCAGCTCGTAAAATCGCTTTAAGTTTTTTGAGTGTTTTGACTAACTCTAAAACTTGTCTGTCATTATCAGGTAAGCGGAAGCCCTCAATCGCAGGGACTTGGCTTGCTGAGCTAGACACACTAGATACTTGTGCTTTTATGTCGTTTAAGCGACGTTCGTAATCAGATTTTAATTGCCCTGATGCATGTAATAATGACTGCTCTAAAGCATCTTGAATGCGGCGATAAAGGATTAACATAATATGGCTAGAAGATGGTGTCATACCTGTGTTAGACAAAACGACATCGGTTTCATCTATGATGGCGCGCTGACGAGCAATTTCTATGCGACGCTCGGCTTCTGCACGCTCTTTTTGTTGTTGGACAATACTAAAGCCAATAATTAGCAGTAACAGTGCACCAATAAGAATTAATACCAAAATTAAGGACATAAAGGTTCCATTTTATCTTTCATATCACATGGTAAGTATAGCCAAACAACGATGGCTAGAAGTAAATTTGATGTTGGAATAAGCTGTGCTAATAAAATTTCATCAAAAAGATTCTATATCTTAGCGTATGTTATCGCGGCTGTCGTTGAATAATAAGTCGTTTTGTTGATAAATCATTAAACAGACTAACCAAGATGTTTATAAAAAGCTAAGTCGATTCAATAACCGCTATTTTTACTTGCTCGTTATTCCTATTTATATTACATTTCAAGTGTCATATAACGTTTTATTATAGTTGAACAATTGTTCTTGTTATGTAAAACAACGACCGATTTTTTCTTATTTGCATATTTGCTGATGAGTGCCGGTTAAATCAAGGATAAAACCATGAAGCTGCAACAACTTAGATATATTGCAGAGGTTGTTAAACACAACCTAAATGTGTCATCAACGGCTGAGAATCTCTATACTTCACAACCCGGTATTAGTAAGCAAGTTAGAATGCTAGAAGATGAATTAGGCATTCAAATATTTGGTCGAAGTGGTAAACATTTGACTCACGTGACCCCAGCAGGTCAGCAAGTTATTGATATTGCAAATGATATACTTGGCAAAGTCGATAGTATTAAGAAGGTGTCTGAAGAATATACCAAGCCCAATCAGGGGGAATTGAATATTGCTACGACAGATACTCAAGCTCGCTATGCTCTGCCACAAATAATTCGTGAGTTCATTAAACGATATCCAAAAGTTAATTTACATATGCATCAGGGCACGCCTTCGCAAATTAGTGAGCAAGCAGTCAGAGGCGATGCGGACTTTGCCATTGCGACAGAAGCGATGCATTTATATACCGATCTCATTATGTTGCCTTGTTACCATTGGAATCGTTCAATTGTCGTCACACGGGATCACCCGCTAGCTTCTCAATCGGCAAAAATCAGTATCGAAGACTTAGCGACGTTTCCATTGGTCACTTATGTGTTTGGTTTTGATAAAGCATCTGAAATTGAAAAGTCGTTTAAGCGTGCAGATCTTGATCCGCGCGTGGTGTTTAGTGCAACCAGTGCTGACGTTCTTAAGACTTATGTTCGTTTGGGGCTTGGTGTAGGGGTGATTGCCTCTATGGCAATTGATCCAGCGGTTGATAAAGATTTAGTGGCAATTGATGCAAGTCATCTGTTTGCCCATAGTACAACCAAAATCGGCTTTAGACGTGGTAGCTTTTTACGTAGCTATATGTATGATTTTATGCGTCATTTTGCACCGCATTTAACCCGAGATGTTGTTGAAAAAGCCGTGGCTCTTCGTGACCAACAATTGATTGATGAAATGTTTTCTAATATTGACCTACCAGTACGTTAGTACTTAATCTCATTTTTGTTTGTTACATAAAAAACCTCGCATGTCAGCGAGGTTTTTTTTATGAGCAGCATGTTAAAAGCTGAGTGACAGATTAGTCCGGCGCATACCCTGATTCACCGATTAATAGGCCATCTAAATAAGCTTTACCATCAGTCATAGTCAAACGACCCAGACTGAACCATTTTACCACCAGTGGATAAATAGCATGTTCTTGTTCGTGAACACGCTCTGCTAATGTTTCAGCATCATCTTCAGGGTAAATCGGCACTTTAGCTTGCAATATAGCAGGTCCAGCATCGAGTTCTGGTATCACAAAATGTACACTGGCGCCGTGTTCAGTATCGCCAGCATCAATGGCACGCTGATGCGTGTGTAATCCTGGATATTTAGGCAATAACGATGGATGGATGTTAATCATCTTTCCAAGGAAATGGCTAACAAAATCATCAGTTAAAATACGCATAAATCCGGCTAGAACGATCAGGTCTGGCTGATACTTTTCTATTGCCTTTAATAAACGCGCATCATATTCACTGCGTATTTCATTGGCATAAGGAATAACACAACTGGTATCAATTTCGCTTTGATGGGCGCGTATTAATCCATAAGCATCCGGCTTGTTACTGATCACTCCAACAATGTTAGCTTTTAAATTATCATCACAACCATCAATGATAGCTTGAAGATTACTGCCATTACCGGAAATCAGTACCACAACACGACAGCTTTGGCTCATTAGATGATCTCCACTTGCTCTTCGTCACCTTGACGAGAAGCAATTTCACCTATTAACCAAGCATTTTCGCCTTCGGCGGTTAATAATGCTAATGCGGCATCGACTTTATCTGCTGGTAGTGCAATCACCATACCGACACCACAGTTAAATGTTAGGAACATTTCGTGTTGTGCAATATTGCCGTTTGTCATTAGCCAATCAAACACCACTGGCCACTGCCAAGAGTCACCTTTGACGACAGCTTTGCAATCATCAGGCAGCACGCGTGGGATATTTTCCCAGAATCCACCACCGGTAATGTGTGCCATTGCATGAATGTCTGATTGTTCAATCAGCTTCAATAAAGGCTTAACATAAATTCTTGTTGGTTCAAGTAAATGGTCTATTAATGGCTTACCAGCAAGATCTTGCTGCGGGTCTGCTTTACTCACTTCTAATACTTTGCGGATTAACGAGTAACCATTTGAATGAGGACCACTAGAACCTAGAGCGATAAGTGAGTCACCCGCTTTGACTTTGGTACCATCAATGATGTCTGCTTTTTCAACAACACCAACACAAAATCCAGCTAGATCGTAATCTTCGCCTTCATACATGCCTGGCATTTCAGCAGTTTCGCCACCAATTAAAGCACAACCTGATTGGAAACAACCTTCAGCGATACCTGTAACAACAGAGGTAGCTGTTTCAACGTCAAGCTTACCTGTTGCATAATAATCGAGGAAGAAAAGTGGTTCAGCACCAGAAACAATCAGATCGTTGACACACATGGCAACTAAATCAACACCCACGGTGTCATGCTTTTTTGTAATCAATAGCTAATCTTAATTTAGTGCCAACACCATCTGTGCCGGAAACCAGTACAGGGTGTTTATATTTAGTTGGTAATTCGCATAATGCGCCAAAACCACCTAAATTGCCCATAACTTCTGGACGGCGAGTGCGTTTTACCGCAGATTTAATGTTGTTTACTAACGCATTACCTGCATCGATATCAACGCCGGCGTCTTTGTAACTTAGGGGGGTTGGAGTGGTCACGGAGGATCCTCTAGGGTACATCGTTTTATGGAATTTTATGCGCCGATATTCTACCAGTTTGTCGTGCGAGTCGGAAGCCATCTTTTTACTTTATCCTATAAAGAAAACGATGATTTGCCTATTTTTTATTGGTTTAGCTCACGATTTACAGCAATTTTGAAACTTTATGTTTTATAGAGAGGATAAATCGTCTAACATTTATCAAATTTGCCTGAAATAGTCAGAAATCTAGGAGAAATAAATGAAAGTCGTTGAAGTAAAGCATCCTCTGGTTCGTCATAAAGTCGGTTTGATGCGTGAAGCAGATATCAGCACCAAACGATTTCGCGAACTTGCCACTGAAGTTGGCAGTTTATTAACCTATGAAGCAACAGCTGATTTTGAAACTGAAACGGTTACCATCGAGGGGTGGAATGGCCCTGTTACTATTGATCAACTTAAAGGTAAGAAAGTCACTGTCGTGCCTATTTTACGTGCGGGTTTAGGAATGATGGATGGTGTGCTTGAGCATCTACCTAGTGCTCGTATTTCTGTTGTCGGTATTTATCGCGATGAAGAAACATTACAGCCTGTGCCTTACTTTGAAAAAATAGTCAGTAATGTCGAAGAGCGTATCGCATTAGTGGTTGACCCTATGTTAGCCACCGGTGGTTCGATGATTGCGACTATCGATTTACTGAAAAAACGTGGCTGTACTTCGATCAAAGCACTGGTTTTGGTTGCCGCGCCAGAAGGTATCAAAGCACTTGAACTCGCGCATCCTGATATTGAACTTTATACCGCAGCAATTGATGATTGTTTAAACGAGCAAGGTTATATTTTGCCTGGTTTAGGTGATGCTGGTGACAAGATATTCGGTACTAAGTAATATTAACTGAGTGATTTTTGTGCTCAATGTTACAGACCATTGTTAGATGGCTTGATGCTTTAATACCAGACAATAAAAAACGGGAGCCTTTGTTAGGCTCCCGTTTTTTATTATATCAAGACAGCTCGTCAGTATTTAGTCTATTTTACAATACCATCGCTGCAATCCAGCCAAATATCAGTAATGGGATATTGTAGTGAATAAACGTTGGGATAACGCTGTCTCGAATATGGTCATGTTGCCCATCGGCATTGAGACCAGCAGTGGGGCCCAGAGTGGAGTCCGATGCTGGCGATCCTGCGTCACCAAGTGCGGCGGCTGTGCCGACGAGTGCAATGGTTGCCGCAATCGAGAAACCAAAACTGAGAGCTAATGGCACATAAATGGTGGCGATAATAGGAATCGTTGAGAATGAAGAGCCAATTCCCATTGTAATTAACAGTCCAACAATCAGCATCAATAGCGCAGCTAATGCCTTGTTGTCACCAATGATGTCACCTAAAGAGGTTACCAGTGTGCTAACTTCACCAGTTGATTTAACTACTGCTGCAAAGCCTGCCGCTGCAATCATAATAAAGCCAATATTAGCCATCATGTGCACGCCCTGATTAAACAAGTCTTTGCTGACTTCGTGCTTGATTATTCCTGAAAACCGAAAAATGATAAATCCACTTAATGCGCCAAATATCATCGAGTCAGTTTGTAATTGAACAATTAGCGTCGCCAAAATGGCAGAGAGTGAGACCAACAAACTTTTTCGACTAATGGTGGTTGAAATACTGTCACTGATCACAGGTTGTTCAATCATGTATTCTCTAGGTTTGCGATAACTAATAAATATCGCCGTAAGCAGACCAACAACCATACCTATTGCTGGCAGTAACATTGCCTTAGGTATTTGTTCGGCTACTGCATTTAAGCCATTAGTGTTTAAATTTGCTAACAGGATGTCATTGAGGAAAATGCCACCAAAACCGATAGGTAATATCATATAAGTGGTGACCAAACCGAATGTCAGAATACAGGCAATAAGACGTCGGTCGATATGGAGCTTAGAAATCACATGCAATAGTGGCGGAATAAGGATAGGAATAAAGGCGATATGAATAGGCAAAATATTTTGCGATGATATTGCCATTAACAGTATCGTGATCAATAACAACCACCGTACAACTTGGGTATTACCACTATTAGGTTCTTTACCCAGTTTTTTTATAATTGAATGAGAAATTAACGTTGTTAAGCCTGAATGCGATAATGCTGCGGCGAAGGCACCGAGTAATGCATAACTTAATGCGATTTGAGCGCCGCCGCCTAAGCCGTCATTAAATGCTGCTATTGTTTGATGAATATCTAAACCACCAACGATACCTGCGACAACAGCACTAATGGTCAATGACACCACGTTAATTCGAATAAAGCTTAAAAACAACATTAAGCAAACCGCGATGACAACCGCATTCATAATCATTTTTCTTAAAAGTAAGTGAGGCGGCTATTCTTGACTGCCAATAGTCTATTTGTCCAGCGTATATCGCTTTTTTGCTTGTTTATGCTGATTTTTTTAGCAATATTGACTAACGTTCATCAGTTGCTGCAAGTAAGGCACCAGTGAAATCTTCTCAACAAATCATCTTGTCATATTGGAAAGATATTATTCAAAGCGTCATGATGTTTTATTTTTCAGCAGGTAAACCAATTTTCATCTGAAATAACTTATAAGTCCGTTGAATTAGATGTATGGTATACAACTGATATATGTCCCAACGTTATAGTTAATTGTTTGCTAGATCACTATTTAGTAAGAATCTTATAACGTTGTCGAGTGTTTAAGCCATTAAATGGAGATAGATAATGAGCGTATTAGTAGGCCGTCCAGCCCCAGATTTTACAGCAGCAGCCGTTCTTGGTTCTGGTGAGATTGTTGACACATTTAACCTCACTACCGCAATTAAAGGTAAGCCTGCGGTTATTTTCTTCTACCCACTAGATTTCACTTTTGTGTGTCCATCTGAGCTAATTGCTTTTGATCACCGCATGGAAGAGTTCACTAAGCGTGGTGTTGAAGTGATTGGTGTTTCTATTGACTCACAGTTCACTCATAACGCATGGCGTAACACTCCAGTAGACAAGGGTGGTATTGGCCAAGTTAAATACACTCTAGTTGCTGACGTTAAGCACGAAATTTGTAAAGCATACGATGTTGAACATCCTGAAGCGGGTGTGGCTTTCCGTGGTTCATTCTTAGTAGATAAAGAAGGCCAGGTTCGTCATCAAGTGGTTAACGATTTACCACTAGGTCGTAACGTTGATGAAATGATCCGTATGATTGACGCACTTCAGTTCCATGAAGAGCACGGCGAAGTTTGTCCAGCGGGCTGGTCAAAAGGCGAAAAAGGTATGACTGCAAGCACTGAAGGTGTAGCGGCATACTTAAAAGACAACTCTGATAAGCTATAATTTGGCGTATTAGAGACAATAAAAAAGCTGCTTTGGCAGCTTTTTTATTGGATCAAAATCATGATTTAGTACTGAATTTGTCGATGTAAATAAATAGTTGGCCATTGATAGCCGGCGAAAAGTGATAAAAATACTGAGCTTAACTATTCGTTTGCTAGATCCTTGCTATCATCTTGGTCCACTAACGGCCAACCGCCCAGCGCCTTCCAACGGTTAACGATTAGGCAAAATAATTCGGCCGTGCGTTCAGTATCGTATAAAGCTGAATGCGCCTCGTTATTATCGAAAGCTATCCCAGCCATTTTACAAGCTTTAGCTAACACTGTATGGCCAATCGCAAGACCTGCTAGTGTCGCGGTATCAAAACTTGCGAAAGGATGAAATGGAGAACGCTTTAAGCCGTTTCGTTCAATCGCTTGGTTAACAAAACCTAAGTCAAAAGCGGCGTTATGAGCAACAATAATACTGCGATGGCAATCTGCTGCTTTTTGAGCCTTTTTGACTTCTTTGAATATTTCTAAAAAAGCGACTTTTTCGTCAACGGCTCCACGAAGTGGGTTGGTGGGGTCAATACCATTAAACGCCAGTGCTGCAGGTTCTAAGTTTGCACCTTCAAAAGGTTCAATATGAAAGTGAAGCGTTTTATCAAGTTCAATAATCCCATCGCTATTCATTTTTAATAAGCTGACTGCAATTTCAAGCAACGCATCGGTATTGGCATTAAACCCTGCTGTTTCGACGTCGATAACCACAGGGAAATAGCCACGAAAGCGGTGTTTAAACTTGTTAGCGTCGCAAATATCAGTCATTACAGTCTTTATCCTCAATAGCTATCATTTATCGGTGCAAATGATGTAGGCCGAGTATTATGCGCAAACTCAAGCGCAGTGTCATGTTTGATTGTGGTTTTTATTATCGATTAACCATGATTGTTTTCTAAAGGAACAGACTTTGGGGCCGATAGTAAGAATGTAACTAGGTATAAAGGGTGTTTTTATGTGGCGAAAACTGATCGTTCTCACAAGTTTGTGTCTTTGCTCAACAGCCCATGCTGATTTGAGGCACTACGTTGCATCACTTGAAAACTCAGCATGGCGTGTTGGCGAGAATAATCCAATAGAGTGTCGCTTGGAGCATGATATTCCTGATTATGGCCGTGCAATATTTACCAGTAGAGCCGGTAAAAGTTTAAATTTAAGTTTCACCTTAGATATGTGGCTCAAGCCTGATGCTGTGACTAAAGCAACGTTAATTAGCCGAGCTCCTAGCTGGCGTCCAGGGCATAATGCTAAAGAAATTACTGAGTTAACTTACAGTAAGCAGTTTAATGGTGAAGTGCCTAAAAAAGCCGCCTGGTCAATGTTAAATGAGTTGAGTCAGGGGATGGAGCCGACGTTTTATTATGCTGATTGGTACAATAACGATACTAAAATTGCAGTGGGCATCTCTTCAGCTAATTTCGGTGGAAAATATCGTGAGTTTCGCGCTTGTTTAGCAAATTTACTGCCTTATAGTTTTGATGATATCGCTTTTACAGTATTAAATTATCAAGAAGGTGGAGTAGAACTGACGCGTTTTTCTACCCAGCAGTTACAAAAAATACAGCGTTACTTGTCTTTTGATCCAGACGTTGAGCTGATTTTAGTTGATGCATACACAGACAGTTACGGTGGACGCTCTATTAATCAGAGAGGGTGTCAGATAAACGAGCTGCCTCAGTGAAAGATATTTTAATTGCTAGCGGTATCCCTAAAGATCGTATTCATACATCCGGTCATGGTGAAAAACGCCATGTTGCAGGCAATGATCTTGCCGAAGAACGTAAGCTAAATCGCCGAGTTGTGATTAAAATAACCAAGCCTATCTAATTCCTCTCATTTATTTTTTTAGCTGCGCTACTTAGCGCAGTTAAACTCAGTTGTTTATTTATCACTATCTCTTTGGCCTTGAACTAACATAAATACCTTTTGATTGAATGCCTAAGTGTAAAAAGCTTACTAACTTTTTATTAACGGGTTCGATGCTGAAGGTTGAATACCAAGATGTATACTCATATGAGATTAATGTTGTTTGCTGCGGCAAAAAAAGACAAAAAAAAACCCACTTAATCCAAGTGGGCTAAATAATTTGCAATCAACAAATCTAAGGAAGGAAGTCAAACATAAGAACTAAAGAAAACTGAGGTATTGGGTTACATCAGTTTGGAGTTCTTGATTTTCAATATCTGAATCACAAGTCTTGAAAACAGGATCATAATAGAATTAATACACTAAACTGACAAACTAGAAAAATTACTCTTTACGATTAGTAAAACTAATCCTTTTTAATGGTCTTATATTTTTATATCTGCCCTAATCGGCTTATATAGCGGTTTTCTAAGTTGTTATTTACATTTTTTGCATAATTATTCGGATTAGATAATTGTGTAATAATTTTATTTAACAAATAGAACATATTTGCGTAAATCATGAAGCCTAATAATGTTCCACAATGTGATTAATATTGCTCTTAATCGTTATTGATAGCATTAATAGACTTCAGTTACTGCGATGAAAAATACTTCAGATCAGTGTCTTTTGATCCTGTCCCCGAATAGTGTGATAAATAAGCCGCACTTTACCTCGCTCAAAACCATATTTAAGTGGAGTGTATTTTTAGCTTAACTTTTATTAACGTTTACGTTTATGTGGACGTGCGATAATGGGATTGCAGCGATTATTTTATGTTTATTTGTGGTTACATTTTTACTTTCGTAAGGGTGAATTGTCGGCTGTCAGCGCCAAGTAATATACTTTCTTGATGGCATACTTTAGTTAACCGCTTGTTAATTATTAGATGGATTACATTAATAAAGCTTCATCTCTTGCTGTTCCTGAGGTTTTTCGAGTGTTTCAGTTCATTTTGAGCAAAATAAAGTCTGTTTTTACCTTGGTACATTATTCACAAGCGTGTTGGTACTCGGTATAGTAAGCCAACTTTTACAACCTAAAAATTGATGTTCAAATTATGTTTGTTTGGCCCATTTCTGTCTATTACGAAGATACCGATGCTGGTGGTGTTGTGTACCATTCGAATTACCTAAAATTTTTCGAACGAGCTCGTACTCAATGGTTAAAAGCGATGGGTGTTAGTCAAGCGGAACTGTTGACTGAAGACATTGCTTTTGTCGTTAAACATGCTGCATTAGATTTTTGTAAAGCAGCGAAGTTTGAACAGGATTTAGTCGTTGAATCCAAGGTTATAGAATTAAAAAAAGTGTCGTTGGTGTTTCACCAGCGCCTAGTTGATCATCAGGGTGATTGCTATTGTGAAGCGACAGTGGTTGTCGCGTGTATATCTTTATCACGTATGCGTCCCCGCGCTATTCCCCTAAATATTGTTCAGGAGTTTGACAGTGCACGCTGAAATTTCATTTATTGGTTTGTTTTTAGAAGCCAGTGTGTTGGTAAAGTTAGTTATGCTGACCTTGTTGGCATTATCGATTGCCTCATGGGCTGTGATCCTTCAACGCAACAAATTATTAAGCTCAGCAAGAGTCAAGTCATTACGTTTTGAAGATACTTTCTGGTCTGGAGTGGACTTAAATCGACTTTATAAAGAACTGATAGCCAGAGGAAGTGCGATTTCTGGCTTAGAATCGATGTTTGTTGCTGGTTTTAAAGAATATACCCGTTTGAGTAAAGTAAACAGTAAAGCACCTGAAGCGGTTATGGATGGCACCTCTCGAGCAATGCGAGTGAGTTTGTCACGTGAAATGGAAAAACTTGAAAACCATTTACCGTTATTGGCAACCATTGGTTCAACGAGCCCATACATTGGTTTGTTCGGAACTGTTTGGGGGATTATGAATTCCTTTATTGCGCTAGGTGCGGTAGAAAACGCAACCCTTGCAATGGTTGCTCCAGGTATTGCAGAGGCATTGATTGCCACGGCAATGGGTCTGTTTGCAGCTATCCCTGCTGTTATTGGTTATAACCGTTTTACAACGCAAGTTGATAAAATTGAAATGACTTATGCTAACTTTATGGAAGAATTCTCCAACATATTGCAACGTCAAGCATATAGCGAGAAGGAAGCTGTTTAATGTATCAGCGTAAACGTCGTCGCCCAGTTGCAGAAATCAATGTTGTGCCTTACATCGACGTTATGTTGGTGTTGTTGATTATTTTTATGGTGACAGCGCCTATTGTATCCCAAGGGGTCAAAGTAGAATTACCGCAAGGTAATGCGGAATCTTTACCACCGGACAGTAAGCCTCCTATCGTTGCTTCAATTGACGCTGATGGGCAATATTTTTTGAATACAGGTAGTAGCTCAAATTCTCAGGCAATGGACTTAGAGCAGGTATCAACTGAAGTTGGCGCGTTAATCCTACTTGAACCGTTAAGGCCTGTAGTCGTAAAGGCCGATCGTGCAATACCTTACGAAAGTGTTATTCAATTAATGATTAGCTTGCAAGGCGCTGGTGTGCCAGCGGTAGGGTTAATGACCGATTCACCAAAGGAGAAATAGGTGGCTGGCAAATCAGATTTAACTGTACCGATGTCTATTTCTGCTGGTATTCACATTGGGTTTATCATCATCTTGGCTTTAGGCATTAGTTTTGACGATAAGCCGAAGGTCATGCAAACGGCTGCTGCAAATGCGCCAGCTTTGAAAGCGATCGTGATTGATCAACAGAAAGTGAATGATAGAGTTGAGCAATTAAAGAAGCAAAAACAAGATGTGGCTCAGCAAGAAAAGGCTCGTCAAGCAGAATTAGAACGTAAAGCATTAGAAGCCCGTCGCGAGCGTGAACGCGAGCAGGAAAAAATTAAAACCTTAGAGATCCAGCGTAAACAAAAAGAGCAGGAAACTCAAAAGGCCAATGATGCTGCTAAAGCTGCTCAAGCAAAGCAGGTACTAGAAAAAGAGCGCGCAGATAAAGCTGAAGTGGTTCGCAAACAGAAAGAACAGGAACAAAAAGCTGCAGAAGATGCTGCTAAGAAAGCAGCTGAAAAGCGTAAGCAAGAAGAGGCTGCAGCGAAAAAAGCTCAAGAAGAACGTCAACGTGCTGAAGATGAACGTAAACGGAAGGAAGATGCTGAGCGTAAACGTAAAGCTGAAGCTGATAATAAAGCGCGTCAAGAGCGTGAAATGGCTGAAGCTATGGCTGCAGAGCAAGACTCACTTTCTAAAACGCGCAATAAGCAGGTCTTGTCAGAGGTTGATAAATATAAGGCCATGATTATTGCCACTATTCAACGAAATCTAGTGGTTGATGAGTCAATGCGTGGTAAAAGCTGTCGGGTATTTATTCGTTTAGCTGCAGATGGTTTTGTAACAACAAGCCAAACGTTAGACGGTGATCAGGTTGTTTGTCGAGCCGCGAAAGCCTCAATAAATAAAGCAGGGCGGTTACCTGTGTCACCTGAACCGGCTGTTTATCAGCAATTAAAAGAAATTAATTTAACCGTTTCACCGGAATTTAATTAATATTAATCGTATTTAATGATGGAATTGAGTTAAAAGGAGTCGCATGAAAAATTTGGCTAAATGGCTAACGCTGGTATTGATAGTGTTAACTACACCCGCTCGCGCAGCGTTAGATATTGTGATTACAGAAGGGGTTGATGCAGCAAGACCTATCGCTGTGGTGCCTTTTGTATGGCAAGGGCAAGGTCCTGCTCCAGCATCTATTTCTGATGTTGTGGTATCTGATTTGGCTCGTAGCGGTACCTTTAAAACTCTCGATGTACGTGCATTACCACAGTCATCTATTGCGTCAGTGAATGATTTTACTGCTCAGAATTGGACTAATGTTGAAGCTGAAGCACTTGTTGTTGGCTCGATTAAGCCCTATGGCGCCGATCAGTATTTAGTGAGTTTTGAACTCATTGATTTAGTTAAAGCACAGCTTCAAGCTGGCAAAGGACCTCAGAATAACAGTGAGTTATTGCTTGAAAGCCGTGAAACCGTTATCAGTGCAAACCAATTTAGACAATATGGTCACCGGATCAGTGATATTGTTTATGAAAAGCTGACAGGAATTCGTGGTGCATTTTTAACCCGTATTGCATATGTTGTGGTAAAACAAGGTCAAAAAGCACCTTACCATCTAATGATTGCTGACTATGATGGCTATAATGAGCAAATGTTATTGCGCTCACCTGAGCCATTGATGTCACCGACTTGGTCTCCTGATGGTCGTCGTTTAGCGTATGTGAGTTTTGAAAATAGAAAAGCCGAAATTTTTGTGCAAGACATTTATAGTCAAACACGCACTTTAGTGAGTAGTTTTGATGGCATAAATGGTGCGCCAGCATTTTCACCAGATGGTAAAAAACTCGCTGTCACTTTGTCAAAAGACGGTCAACCAGATATTTATATAATTGATATAACAACTAAAGCTGCTCGACGTATCACAGACCATTACGCAATTGATACCGAGCCTTCTTGGTTCCCAGATGGTAAGTCTATTTTGTTTACGTCTGAACGAGGTGGCAAGCCACAGTTATATCGAGTAAATTTAGATACAAATAAAGTCTCGCGCATGACTTTTGAAGGAGAATGGAACCTCGGTGGTTCAATTACCCCAGACGGTCGTAGTATGATTTTTGTAAACCGTACTAACGGTAAGTACCATATTGCTAGAATGGATCTTGCAACACGTTTTATGCAGGTGCTTTCATCAACTCAACTTGATGAATCGCCAAGTGTTGCCCCTAATGGCACTATGGTTATCTACGGTACAACCCATCAAGGTAAGCAAGTATTAGCTGCTGTTTCTATGGATGGCAGATTTAAAGCAAGATTGCCTGTCGGCCAAGGCGAGGTGAAATCACCAGCATGGTCTCCGTTTCTCTAAATAGATATTGATAAGGATTTAAAATGGATCTGAATAAGTTGTTTAAAGCTATGTTGGTTGCAGTTCCGCTTATGGCACTGAGTGCCTGTAGCTCAACTTCAGACTCTGAAACTGACGCTAACGGTTCTATGAGTGGTACAGGTAGTGAATATGGTGTTGGTGGTATTGAAACAGGTGGTGTCGCTCCTGTGTTAAGCCCAACAGAGCAGCAACGTTTAAAAGAACAGGAATTACGTCGTCAAAATATCATTTATTTTGATTTTGACCGTAGTGAAGTTCAAAGCGAAAATGCTGAAATACTTCAAGCTCATGGTAACTATTTAGTTGAGCATCCAAATGTTCGCGTATTGATTGAAGGTCATGCTGACGAACGTGGTACTCCTGAATACAACATTGCACTAGGTGAGCGTCGTGCTAAAGCGATTGCTAAGTATTTACAAGGTATGGGCGTTCAGGCTGGCCAAATGAGCATAGTCAGTTATGGCGAAGAAAAGCCATTGGATTTTTCTCGTAACGATACTGGTTTTGCTAAAAACCGTCGTGGTGTGTTAGTTTACTAAGTAAGAAGTACAAGGCCAACCTTTATCGGTTGGCCTTTTTTTAGGGAGATAAAAATGAAACAAGCCATATTAGTTGCGGCAATGTTTTTCACAACGGCTTCAGCTTTTGCTGCTCCAGCCCCTGTTGAAGATGTTGCAGGTGGTTCTAATAATGACAGAGTGTCAAGATTAGAACGCATCATTAAAGCAAAGCAGCAAGGCGAGTTTGATATGCAGCGTCGTATGGACTCGTTGCAAAATGAAGTGTTAGAGTTAAGAGGTATTACTGAGCAACAAAATTATCAAATGAATCAGATATTGCAGCGTCAACGACAGCTGTATGAAGAAATTGCTAATCTTACTGCTAAGTCATCAACTCCAGCAGTGCCAGCTCAAGCTGACGCGACAACAGTGGCGGCTGCCAGTTCAACGTTGGATGAAACCGGAAGCTATGAGGCAGCAGTGAATTTAGTCCTCAAAGAACGTAAATACGATGAAGCAATTCCTGCTTTTCGTACCTTCATATCAACATACCCTGAATCTAATTATGCCGCTAATGCAAACTATTGGTTAGGCCAGTTATTGTATAATAAAAGTGAATACAATGACGCGAAACAAGCTTTTAGTACCGTTGTCAGTAAGTTTGCTGATTCAAATAAGCGTGCTGACAGTTTAGTTAAACTGGGCATGATTGCCGAAAAAGAAAATGATTCAGCCGGCGCCAGATCGCTTTATAATAAAGTATTAAAAGAGTATGCAGATAGTGCATCTGCACGCCTTGCACAGCAGCAATTATCGGCATTGAAAGGCTAATCAAGACAAAAAACAGCCTCTTAGTCTGTTTTTCATGCAAACAACAAGAAATTATAAATTTGCGCTTGCATGAGAAATTGAAAAAGGTATTATAGGCGCCCTCAGAACGGCATAGCCTTCTGGGGGTGTTAAGAGCTATAACTTATTCTATCGTTACTGTCTAAGTTAGTGTTTCTTAGTTACCAAGATGGGTCGTTAGCTTAGTTGGTCTTGAAACCGAGACAGTGGGCTTTTTCCCAGTAAGAATAGATATTCTTGCAAAACCAAGATGGGTCGTTAGCTCAGTTGGTAGAGCAGTTGGCTTTTAACCAATTGGTCGAAGGTTCGAATCCTTCACGACCCACCACTTTTTAAATCGTGGCTAAACAATTTAAATGTTACACCAAGATGGGTCGTTAGCTTAGTTGGTCTTGAAACAGAGACAGTGGGCTTTTTCCCCAGTAAGAATAGATATTCTTGCAAAACCAAGATGGGTCGTTAGCTCAGTTGGTAGAGCAGTTGGCTTTTAACCAATTGGTCGAAGGTTCGAATCCTTCACGACCCACCACTTTTTAAATCGTGGCTAAACAATTTAAATGTTACACCAAGATGGGTCGTTAGTTCAGTTGGTCTTGAAATAGAGACAGTGGGCTTTTTCCCAGTAAGAATAGATGTTCTTGCAAAACCAAGATGGGTCGTTAGCTCAGTTGGTAGAGCAGTTGGCTTTTAACCAATTGGTCGAAGGTTCGAATCCTTCACGACCCACCACTTTTTGAATCGTGGCTAAACAATTTAAATGTTACACCAAGATGGGTCGTTAGTTCAGTTGGTCTTGAAACAGAGACAGTGGGCTTTTTCCCCAGTAAGAATAGATGTTCTTGCAAAACCAAGATGGGTCGTTAGCTCAGTTGGTAGAGCAGTTGGCTTTTAACCAATTGGTCGAAGGTTCGAATCCTTCACGACCCACCACTTTTTGAATCGTGGCTAAACAATTTAAATGTTACACCAAGATGGGTCGTTAGTTCAGTTGGTCTTGAAACAGAGACAGTGGGCTTTTTCCCCAGTAAGAATAGATGTTCTTGCAAAACCAAGATGGGTCGTTAGCTCAGTTGGTAGAGCAGTTGGCTTTTAACCAATTGGTCGAAGGTTCGAATCCTTCACGACCCACCACTTTTTAAATCGTGGCTAAACAATTTAAATGTTACACCAAGATGGGTCGTTAGTTCAGTTGGTCTTGAAACAGAGACAGTGGGCTTTTTCCCCAGTAAAGAATAGATGTTCTTGCAAAACCAAGATGGGTCGTTAGCTCAGTTGGTAGAGCAGTTGGCTTTTAACCAATTGGTCGAAGGTTCGAATCCTTCACGACCCACCACTTTTTAGACCTCTCCGAGTTAAACTCCAAGATCATCAAAGATTAGTCAATTATTCAACGGCTAAATGATCAATGAATTTTTCGCCATTTAAATATCAACAGTTGGCTGTCAACTCATTAGCCGAAGGTTCGAATTCTAGATGAACCACAAATTTAGCATTATTCCCCAAGTTATTTTAAAATATCTCAAATCCCTCGCACTCTAAATCAAAAAATTATCGCCATTGAATTTGATCATAAATATTTTCTAGCTCATCGCTTCAAACCATTCACTGATGGGGGCCTACCATACAATTATTCGATGCTCACGATTATTAAATACTTACTTTGTTTAAATTTATTGCGCAATGACCTACAATTTTAGGTCATTAATCTTTTAAATTACTGTCATGTAGAGTCATTAATTTAATATAGAAAAATGATTTAATCTTAAGTATTAGTTCAATTATAAGTATTTACTTGTCTACTTTTGTCTTATAGACCTATTGCTAATGTTAACTGTTTGTTGATTGGTTCATATTGCTGAAGATTAGAACAATATCAATAGGGAGATAATAATGAGAAAGCAAAAGCTAAGTCTTTATGTTGCAAGCGCTTTGTTAGCGATGAGTGGGGGAGCTCATGCTGCAACCGATATGACCTTTGGTGGCTACATTAAAGCCGATGTAATGTTTAGTGATTATGGCAATGGGGCGCCAGAATCTGGTTCGTTGTCACGTCAGTTTTATGTGCCAGGGACTATTTATGGGACATCTGGAAACGGCCAGCAAGTTGTCGATTTTCAAGCGCGGGAATCACGTTTTAACTTTAAAACAGTTACTGATGTTGATGGCCATAAACTCACAGGTTTTATTGAACTTGATTTTATGACCCATACTGACGGTAACGAGCGAGTCTCTAACAGTTACTCTCCTCGTATACGTCATGCATTTGTCAGTTATGACAATTGGACAGTCGGTCAGACTTGGACCACGTTTCAAAATCCAGGCGCCTTACCGGAGAATCTAGATTTTGTCGGTGCCGCTGAAGGAACACCTTTCGTTAGACAATCACAACTACGTTATACCAGTGGTAATTGGCAATTTTCAATTGAAAATCCTGAAACGACTGTAACACCGTTTGGCGGTGGAGGCCGAATCACCAGTGGTAGCGGCGTTGTTCCGGATTTTGTCGGACGTTATAACTTCAGTGCTGCTAGTGGTTCTGCATTTTCAGTAGCTGCTATTGTAAGACAATTAGATTTAGAGCAAGTTGTTGGAGCAACCCAGTACGATACTTCTGAGTTAGGTTATGGTGTTAGCTTTGCCGGTGTTATACCTTTAGGTAAAGATGATATTAAATTTACCGCAACTTATGGGGAAGGGTTAGGGCGTTATATGGCGCTTAACTATGCTAATGCTGGTGTGCTTGATTCCAATGGTGAGATCCAAGCGATTAAATCCTATGGTGGTTTCGTCGCATACCGTCATTGGTGGTCAGAACAATGGCGTTCTAGCTTGACGGTTTCAGGTTTCACTGCAGACAATGATATTGCACTTACTGGCGGGGCTGTTAATAAAGAAGCTTATTCTGGCTATGTTAACTTACTATACTCGCCTTCAAAGCCACTCACATTTGGGGTTGAATATATGCATGCTTTGAATGAGCGCGAAGATGGTTTCGACGGTGATTTGAATCGTATTATATTCTCAGCTAAATACGCTATTTAGCCTATAAACTGATAACAAAAAGGCAACCTTATTGGTTGCCTTTTTTTATTTGAAGCTTTTAATACTTATTTAAGTAGATTGTTTTGGCGAACATAGGCTTCAAATTCAGTGCAACCACCAATTGGTTGTTCGTCAATGAAGATCTGTGGAACAGTTTCAACCGTTTTGCCGACACTTTTTGATAAGTCTGCTTTGGTGATACCTTCGACATGAATATCAATATATTTAAATTTGAAATCCGCACTTTGCGCCGCTAACTTTTCTGATAACTCAACGGCTCTAACACAATATGGGCAACCTGGGCGGCCAAAAATAACTACAAACATGGTGACTCCTGTTTAATGATCTTGGCAATTTATACCATATGTATTTTTCAAATGGTATTTGAACACAATTAATTTTGTTTTAACTCATATCGATTTTATATTTGCCTTGATAGTCAAAAAATGCGTCAACTAAATCCCAACGATATTTGTTTTTCTTTAGCAATAATAAATCAGGTTTTCTAAATCGGCTTTGATCCGCCAATACATCTGCTACTTTATTATATTGAGGATGCTTAAGACCTGGCGTGCGAGTGTGGCTTAGTACAAATACCGCATAAAACGCTTTGCGTTGTGCTGGTGTCGAAAAGTTAAACGTTTGCTTAAAATCATTACCCTCAATATCAATATATTGAATAAGTAACTTGTTGTCGTGCTCGAGTAATAGCATTTGCTCACATTTGAATAAATGGTGATGCTGAGCGTTAAGTACTTGCTTTAAGCGTTTATCAGGATCAATTAAGGTTGATTGGCAGGTGTTACAGATACGTGCCGCTATATCATTTTCAGCTCCACAGTCGGGACATAATTTTGACCTGAATCTAAAGTCACATTGCTGGTTGTCACTGATTAATCCTTGGCAGCGTCTTCCATAATGCTCAATTATATCGCCATCCCCATCCACTATCCCCCAAAAGATGTTTGCAAATTGGCATACAGGACAATGCACTTGAACAGGCACTGATTTACTATTGGGCTTGGTTTGGCCAACTTCAGGATAAAAGAGGTCATAACCGTTCGCGGCGTAATCGATGATTAAACAATCGGTTTTATCCGCTGCTAAGCGTAAACCTCGACCAATCATTTGTTGGAATAGGCTCACTGACGCTGTTGGTCTTAATATCGCTATAAGGTCAACATGTGGCGCATCGAAGCCTGTAGTGAGCACTGCTACGTTGACTATGTACTTCAGGTCTTGGGCCTTAAAGCGTTGAATAATCTCATCACGTGCGTTATGGGGCGTTTTAGCGGTAATTAACGCAGCATCTTTGTCTAAAAGCGCCATCAATTCATTAGCATGTCTAACGGTTGCAGCAAAAATCAATACACCTTTGCGCAGTGCTGCAAGTTGCTTCACCTGTTTGATAATTGCTGTGGTTGCGCGGCCTTGATGATTAAGCAAGGAGTCTATTGCCATTTGAGGGTACTCTCCGCTGTCATTTGGCTCCAGATCACCAAAATCATATTGGGCACTCAGTCCGTCAAAAATAATCGGTTTAGTAAGATAACCTTTATTAATTAATGGCCGCATTGGTAGTTCAAAAATGCACTTGTCAAAAACAGCGGTGTCAGTATTGCCTACTTTTCCATGGTAATGCACACGGTATATCCAGCCTAAACCTAAACGATAAGGCGTTGCCGTTAATCCAAGTAATTTTATATTAGGATTTTGCGCTTTAAGATGAATAAGCAATTGTTGATATTGGCTCGTAGACTCATTACTCACTCGATGACATTCATCGATAATCACTAATGAAAAGGGTTGGGTAAATTTTGTGAGGGCACGAGCCGCTGATTGAACGCTGGCCACTACCGTTTTACCATTGGCTTTCTTTTGATTTAATCCGGCAGAATAGATATTTGCTTCTTGTGTCAGTAAGCCTACCTTTTCGGCATTTTGAGCGACTAATTCCTTTACGTGAGTTAGCACCAGTACATTACCATTAGCAATGCGAGCTAGTTCGGCAATGACGATACTTTTGCCTGCACCGGTAGGAAGAACCAATACTGCTGATTGTTGGCTTTGCTTAAAATGAGCAATAGCAGCATCTACGGATTGTTGTTGGTAATCACGTAGGGTTATCTTTGCAGGTTTAACAGATGAGTCTTTCAATTTATTGGTAGTATTATTCTGGTTTGGATAAAGCTTAACATAGGCAAGGATTGATAAACCATATTGTGATGAATGAGCGCTTATTTATGGTAAAGCTAAATCAATAAACCATGGCTAAAGGTGATAAATACACGCTAATAGTATTTTTGCGAGATAAGCGCTGTTTTTTTATATAAGTTGGTGTAAATTCATTTACACAGTCAGATGATACTTATAAAAAAATAATAATGTATTGCCATCAGGAAAAACACTTTATGAAACGTTTACTGTTAGCCGCTCTGTTTATGGTTAGCCACATCGCCGTTGCTGAAGACGCTTTAGTCATAGGTTTATCTATTGAAGAGAGCGTGAAGCATTCTGAAGATTTAACCACGTCGGCATCCAAAATTGTCATGGGATTAAATGATACTGTGTCACTCAATGTTGAAGGTGATTATGGTGTGACAATCGTGTCGACAGAAAATAGCAATAATAAGGTCAATTTGTTGATCAGTTTACGTGATGAATCTAATGACGCTTCGGATTTACTAGGAGATAAAACAATCAGTCTTAAAGTGGGCCAATCAACCAGTTACAAGGTGACATTAAACGATCATTTATATGACATAACTATTGAGACCTCTTATGCTCCACAGCCTAAAACCTTAAACAATTAGTCATAGCGAATAAAACTGTTCAGTCCATTAATCTCAGTTAAAAAAATGCCCCTCAGTGAGGGGCGAAAAGAGAAATTGGTCAGGATTTCTCGGGTGGATAAGGTATTACAAGTTAGTTTATATTACTCAGTTTTGTTTAGGCGTGACTCAATTAACGTATCAATTACAGCAGGATCCGCCAGAGTAGAGGAATCACCTAAGTTGGTCACTTCATTAGCGGCAATTTTTCGAAGGAATCGGCGCATAATTTTGCCAGAACGCGTTTTCGGTAAACCGCTTGCCCACTGAATAAGATCCGGTGTTGCAAGGGCGCCAATTTCTTTGCGTACCCATTGACGTAATTCTTGGCGCAACTCTTCCGTTGGCTCAATCCCACGAGTGAGGGTGACATAAGCGTAAATACCTTGGCCTTTAATGTCATGCGGGTAACCCACAACAGCGGCTTCAGCAACGAGCTCATGCGACACTAGCGCGCTTTCTACTTCAGCAGTACCTAAGCGATGCCCAGATACGTTAATGACATCATCAACACGACCAGTAATCCAATAGTAGCCATCTTCATCACGACGCGCGCCATCACCGGTAAAATACATGCCACGGAACGTTTTAAAGTAAGTTAAGGCAAATCTATCATGGTCACCATAAACGGTGCGCATTTGTCCTGGCCACGAATCAAGGATAACCAGGTTACCTTCACCGGTACCTTCTACAATATTACCCATGTTATCGACTAGCGCAGGCTGTACACCAAAGAAAGGTCGAGTTGCAGAACCTGGTTTGGTGTCTGTAGCACCTGGTAGAGGACTTATCAGAATACCGCCCGTTTCAGTTTGCCACCAAGTGTCGACAATAGGGCAGTTTTCATGACCGATCACCTCATGGTACCAACGCCATGCTTCTGGATTGATGGGTTCGCCCACTGATCCCATAATGCGTAATGAATCACCTTTATAGCTGCTAAATTGTTCTTTACCCTCAGCCATTAGTGCACGAATTAGGGTTGGCGCGGTATAGAGAATATTGACTTTATGACGGTCAATCATTTCACCTAATCGAGCCGGAGTTGGATGATTAGGTACACCTTCATGAATTAATACCGTCGCGGCATTCGCTAATGGTCCATAGACCATATATGAATGACCAGTGATCCAACCTACATCTGCGGTACACCAATATACTTCGTCTGCTTTATAGTCAAACACATATTCGTGTGTCATTGAGGCATACACCATATAACCACCGGTAGTATGCAGCACACCTTTAGGGTTACCAGTAGAGCCTGAGGTATAAAGTAAAAAGAGTGGATCTTCAGCATTCATTTCAGCGGGTAGACAGAATTCTGAAGCGACTTCCATGAGTGAGTGCCACCAGACATCTCGGCCTTCAACCCAATCGATGCTCCCACCAGTACGCTTAAGTACTATGACCTTTTCGACGCAAGTGACATCTGGATTTGATATGGCTTCATCCACACTGCGTTTTAACGGAATTTTTCTGCCACCGCGAACACCTTCGTCGGCAGTAATTAAGACTTTTGATTTACCGTCAATCACCCTTGCAGCAATCGAGTCGGGTGAGAAACCACCAAACACCACTGAATGCACCGCGCCAATGCGAGCACAGGCAAGCATAGCGACTGCCGCTTCAGGCACCATAGGCATGTATATGGTGACGATATCACCTTTATTAACACCTTGGCTTCGAAGGGCGTTAGCAAATTTACACACATCGGCATGTAATTGGGCGTAAGTAATTTTACGTTGCTCATTGGCATCGTCACCTTCCCAAATAATGGCTAGTTTATCGCCATGTTCTTCAAGGTGGCGATCTAAGCAATTGGAAGACGCATTGAGCGTGCCATCATAAAACCAATTGATTGAAAGGTTATGATCATCAAAAGACGTTTGCTTGATTTTGGTATAAGGTTTGATCCAATCAATACGTTTGCCGTGTTCTCTCCAGAAACCTTCTGGATTAATAATGGACTCCTGGTACATTTTCTTATATTGATCGTTATCAACCAGTGCGTTTTCTGCAATGTCACTCGGAACTTTGTAAAGAGATTGCGGGGTCATGGGGCTTCCCTTTCTAAAAATGGCGTGGTTAAAGTATCATCTGCAACAGGCTATCAGCACTATTAGACCTTGGTCTAGTTTTAAAATATCCTTAATATTTAGTCTGTTGCACGTGTTAATATGGTTATAATTGCTACAGAGTTAGTCTGTTATTTATGATGATTCTATTGTGTAGGTTGTTTTATGTTCAATACACGATGTTTTAGGTAAAAATAAAACAGATTTTTAATAATAATAAAGTGATATCGGACGTTTCATGAACTTAACCTTAATCGTTGCCGTGATTGCGGTGTGTTATGTGTCATTGCTGTTTATTTTGGCGTGGGGCGCTGAGAGGTGGTTTAGTAAAATAAACCAAAAAGCCCAAGTATGGATTTATGGGCTCAGTTTAGCTGTGTATTGTTCTTCCTGGAGCTTTTTAGGCACAGTTGGCCAGTCCGCCAATGATTTATGGTCTTTTTTACCTATTTTTATTGGCCCAATATTGGTGTTTACCCTTGGCTTTGGCATGTTACGAAAAATGGTGGTGGTGTCTAAAGCGCAAAACATTACTTCTGTTGCCGACTTTATTGCTGCCCGCTATGGTAAATCACAACTATTAGCGGCGTTGGTTACGCTAATTGCCTTGTTCGGCATCATGCCTTATATCGCGTTACAGCTTAAAGCCATGGTGTTTAGTCTTAATTTATTTCAACCTGCTGACAATCCGCTGAGTCCTGTCGCTGTGCCATTATTGATTACCATGTTATTGGCTATTTTTGCCATTTTATTTGGTACTCGTAAATTAGATGCTACTGAACATAATCCAGGAATGATGGTGGCGATTGCCTTTGAGTCACTGGTTAAACTGGCAGCCTTTATCTCTGTCGGTGCCGTGATTAGTTTTGGGGTCTTTGATGGCTTTGGTGATATTTGGCAACAAGCATCAGATAAAGCATTGATCCAAAATAGTCATATCCGTTTAGAGTCTTTCTTACCTGAATTATTTGTTGGTATGGCGGCGTTCTTATGTATGCCAAGGCAGTTTCATGTGATGGTAGTCGAGTGCGGTGGCGAGCATATTTTAAGAAAATCGCGATGGATATTTCCAATCTATTTAGTCTTATTTGGCTTGTTCGTTGCCCCATTGGCACTCGCCGGCAAGGTGATTTTAGGTGATTCAGTGTCAGCTGATACCTATGTGATTAATTTACCTTTAGCGCTTGATCAACCTGTATTAGCTGTTGTCGCATTACTGGGTAGTTTGTCTGCCGCGACGGGGATGGTGATAGTGGCGGTGGTGACTATTAGCGTGATGGTGAGTAATGAATGGTTGGTGCCATTTTTGTTGCGAACAGGTCAAATACGAGAAAAGAATTTTAGTCAGTTTTCTAAACTGTTATTAAATGTACGCCGTTTATCGATTGTGGTGATTTTAGGTTTTGGTTATTTAAGCTATTTGCTGTTTACCGACCGTGATTCACTTTCACATCTGGGGATGATGTCGTTTGGCGCATTCTCTCAATTAGCGCCTGCGTTAGTGGGGGGATTGTATTGGAAACACGGTAATCGAGCGGGAGTGTATCTAGGCCTTGCTGTTGGTTTTAGTCTTTGGTGTTTTATTTTACTTCAAGGTGCCGGTGAAGCCCGTGTGATTGGTGCAGACTCTGGTTTGTTCAATTCAATCACTCCCAATATTAGCGATACTTTGATTGCCTTATTAGCCAATATTTTTTGCTATGTGCTGGGTTCTATATGGTTTAGAGCGGGCGTTGCTGAGCGTATTCAAGCGAGTCACTTTGTCAAACCTTGGTCATCAAAGCAAGATGCTAAAAAACGCCAAGGGCCTATTTCACAACAAGATTTATTAATTTTGGCCAGTCGGTTTGTCAGTCCTACTCGTGCTTATGAAAGTTTTAGCCGTTTTTCGGCAGATGCGGTTAAAAGTGACAGTTGGTACAAAACGGCTCCAGAAGAGTTAATCGCTCATACGGAACACATGTTGTCGGGTGTGTTAGGCGCATCAAGTGCTTCACTGGTTATGGACTCTGTTTTACAAGGACGTGATTTGGCTCTTGATGAGGTATTCCATTTAGTGGATGAGGCCTCTTCTAAAATTATTTTAAGTCAAGATATGCTGCGAGGTGCAATTGAACACGCTTATGAAGGTATGAGTGTGGTTGATAGAGATCTTAATTTAGTTGCGTGGAATTATCGCTATGTTGAATTGTATCAATACCCAGAAGGCTTTTTACAACAAGGTATGCCAATAGCTGATATTGTGCGGTTTAATGCTCTGCGCGGTTTTTGTGGTACTGGAGACATTGAAAACCAAGTTGAAGTGCGGGTACAACATATGCGAAATGGCACTCCTCATACTTCTGAGCGTGCTCGCCAGGATGGTAAGGTTATAAAAATTCAAGGCAATCCTATGCCTGATGGTGGTTTTGTAATGACATTTACTGATATCACCCAATATCGTTTACAGGAAAAAGCTTTACTGGAAGCTAATGAAACTTTGGAAAGTCGGGTACAGGAGCGAACCTATGAACTGGCGTTATCAAACAGCGAGTTATTAGAGGCTAAAGCGCAAGAAGAGCTCGCCAATGCATCAAAAACGCGTTTTTTAGCCGCTGTTGGTCACGACTTAATGCAACCGTTAAATGCTGCAAGATTATTTACTGCATCATTATCGCAATATCCAAATCTCGATTTAGAAGCGCGTACCACATTGACTCATGTCAATAGTTCGCTGAAAACAGCTGGTGAGTTACTAACCGATTTACTCGATATTTCTAAGCTAGACTCTGGCATGGTAGAGGTTAACCGTCGTGATTTTGCGATTGCAGAGATCATTAACGGTTTATCCATTGAATTTGATGCTATGGCTGCCGATAGTCAAATTTCGTTTTCAATGGTGCCTTGTACTGCGACCGTTAACTCCGATCCTTCTTTATTGCGACGTGTGTTACAGAATTTTTTAACCAATGCTTATCGTTATGCTCGTGGCGGTAAAGTGTTATTTGGTTGCCGTCATCGAGGTGATTTTATTGAGATCCAAGTACTGGATACTGGCTGTGGAATTAATGAGTTTGATATACAAGAAATCTTTAAAGAGTTTAAACGTCTCAATCATCCTAGTAGCCGTAATGTCAGTGGTTTGGGGTTAGGGTTAGCGATTGCTGACAGGATCAGTAAGGTACTTGATCATCAAATACATGTGAGTTCGGCTTTAGGTCGCGGTTCGATATTCTCTATTTCTGTGCCCATAGGTGAAACCATCAGCCAAACAAGCAATAAACCTTTACCAACACTATTGCAGCCTTTAGCGGGAATTAAAGTGCTATGCATCGACAATGAAGAAGCCATTCTTGCGGGATTAGAATCATTATTAAGCCGTTGGCAATGTGAGGTTATTTGTGCCAAAGATCTTGCCGATGCACGGATTAAGTTAGGCCTTAAAGGGGTGGCACCAGACATTATGTTAGCTGATTATCACTTAGATGATGATCAAAACGGTATCGATGCCATGAATGGTATTCGCAGCCGTTATGGGGAGCATTTACCAGGGATATTAATTACAGCCAATACCAATAAAGATTTGGTTGAAGATGTCGAAAGGCAGGGTTATCACTACATGGCTAAAATGGTTAAACCTGCTGCATTGCGAGCGTTAATTTCGAGTCTAGTTAAAGTAGGTTTACCCATTTTGGCAATATTGCTGAGATTAAACATCACCTTTAAAAGGATATTAGTATGATTGTGTATGGCGATAGCATGTCGGGTAATTGTTATAAGGTGCAGTTGGTGCTGAATCTGTTAGGTATTGAGCATGTATGGCAAGAAATGAATATCGCTAAAGGTGAAACGCAAACACCAGAGTTTTTAGCTAAAAATCCTCAAGGTAAAATACCGCTAATAGAACTCGATGATGGCAGCGTATTATCGGAGTCGAATGCAATTATCGGGTATCTTGCTGAGGGCTCTATGTTGATCCCAACCGATGCTTATAATAAAGCGAAAATGTATCAGTGGATGTTTTTTGAACAATACAGTCATGAGCCATATATTGCCGTTGCACGCTTTATTCAGTTGTATTTAGGATTACCTGAGGATCGCTTAGCTGAATATCACTCACTGCACGCTAAAGGCCATAAAGCGCTTGCGGCTATGGAAGCTGAACTAGCAAAGCAACTTTTTCTGTGTGGTTCGCAATTTACCTTAGCGGACATTGCTTTGTTCGCTTATACCCATGTTGCCCATCAAGGCGGTTTTGATTTAACCCATTACCCACAGATTAATAAATGGTTACTTCGCATAAAACAGCAAGCTAGCTTTGTGCCGATGAAGCGTTAATTATTTACTGATTTTATGGATATTTTTTGATTTACATGTGTTGTCAGCCGCTATTCGATTATTGGTATTATTGTTAAAGTATTAAATACTGAATAGGCGATAAAAAGCATAATAGTGCCGACTAGAGCATCAATCACGCGTTGAACTTTAGGCGTACCTAACCAAGGTGCGAGTTTAGCGGCACCAAATGCTATGGTGTAAAACCACAGTATTGAGGCCAGCATGGTACCAATAGCAAATGCCCATTTTTCGTTGCCATCAAAAGTGCCCCCCACGCTACCGAGTATCATTACTGTATCTAAATACACATGAGGATTAAGCAAGGTGACAGCAAATGTAGTGCCGATAATTGTTTTACGGCTATTGGCCGCTGCAATGTGTGTTGTAACGAGATACTGATTTCTCCACACACTTTTGAACGACAGAACAGCATAAACAACTAAAAAAGTGACGCCTCCCCAACCTATCAGTAGCATTAACCATTCACTACTGGCGATTAATTTTCCTCCGCCAAAAATGCCCAGGCCAATTAATAACACATCACACAACATGCAAATTGTCGCCGCGAGAAAATGATGATTGCGTTTTATTCCTTGGCTTAATATGTATGAGTTTTGTGCGCCAATAGGAATAATCATTCCTAAGCCGAGAATAAGTCCTTGAAATAATGCAGAGGTAGCCATGAGTATCCTAGTAACGAGCAATGTAATTAATTGCTAAAGTAGCAATAGTTTTGATATAAATTAAATTAATAATTTTTCTATTGTATAAGAATAATTAATGAAAGATGTCAAGATACTGGCTACGATGGCTTAAGAGGATTTAATAAGTTGGTAAAATAATGAGTAATCTTGATTATAAATTACTGCAAGCATTGAGCTGTGTGATTAAAGAGCAAAGTTTTGAGCGTGCGGCTGGCGTGTTGTGTTTAACACAATCGGCGGTGTCGCAACGAATAAAGCAGTTAGAACAACATTTTGCTCAACCAGTATTAATTAGAGGCCAGCCGATTGAAGCCACAGATTTAGGTAAGCAGCTATTAAAACACTATTACCAAGTTGTGCAGTTAGAAGCCGACTTACTTCCTAGCGCTATGCCGCATTCACCCCAAACACCGTTAACCTTGCATATTGCCACCAATGCAGACAGCTTAGCCACCTGGCTAATTCCGGCAATAGCCCCGGTGATTAAGTCACATTTAATAGAGATTAATCTGCTCATTGAAGGTGAAGACCGCACGATTAATAGGTTAAAGGATGGCCAAGCTTTTGGGGCTATTTCTGTGCAATCTTCACCTATTAAAGGTTGCCAATTGGCTCGGCTAGGAAATGTTGACTATCTGTTGGTTGCGTCACCTGAGTTTAGTCGTCATTACTTCCCTAACGGAATTAGTGCTGACAGTCTTAGAAAAGCACCGGGTATCGCTTTTGATCATAAAGACAATATGCACACACGATACATTCAACAGCATTTTGGACTCACGCAAGGTGAATATCCATTACATACTGTACGTTCATCAGATGCCTTTGTGACCATGGCCAAGCACGGTGCGGCATATGGCTTAGTGCCAAAAACGCAAATTAAACCGGAGCTGGCTTCAGGTGAGTTAGTGCATATATGTAAAGAGCATATCATCACTGAAACGCTTTACTGGCACCATTGGATTTTACTTAAAGGTGTTTATAAAGACGTTTCAGATGCGATTGTTGCCCACGCTCAAGCGGTATTAGATTAAGCGAAACTGAGTCTTACCTAAACTGAGACTTACCCAATCTGAGATTAGCCCAGTTTTGATTATCCATGGCTAATCAAAGTTTGATTATCTTCGCTGGGGACAATGGTGTCGGCAACAGATAACATGGCAGAGGTTAATTGGGTTAATTGTTCTGCGCTAATGGTATATGGCGGCATGATGTAGATATAGCGACTAAAAGGCCTTACCCACACACCTAAATCAACAAAGGCTTTTTGCAAGGCTGCGGTATTAACTGGCGAGAGCATTTCTATTACTCCGACACTGCCGAGCACTCTTACATCTTTTACCTGCTTTGACGCCATGGCAGCGGGCAAGGTGCGTGTTAAATGTGCCTCAATATCTTTTACCTGCTGTTGCCAATCGCCTTTAAGCAGTAAGTCTAAGCTGGCGGTTGCTGCAGCACATGCCAACGGGTTACCCATAAAAGTGGGCCCATGCATAAACACGCCAGCGGGCGAATCACTAATACCACAGGCCACTTCGTCACTGCATAAGGTGGCAGCAAGACTAATATATCCACCAGTTAAGGCTTTACCAACACACAAAATATCGGCCTCAATATTGGCATGCTCATAAGCGAATAGGGTGCCAGTACGGCCAAATCCAGTGGCTATTTCATCTAATATCAGTAACACGTCATATTGGTCACAAAGTTGACGCAGTTTAACCAGATAAGCTGGGGAGTAAAAACGCATTCCGCCAGCACCTTGCATGATGGGTTCAATAATCACCGCGGCGATATCTTGGTGGTGTTGCGTAAATGCAGCATCTAACGCGAGTGTATCGGTTTGATTAAGCGGATCATTAAACTTAGACGTTGGCGCAGGGATAAATACTTGTTTAGTCACATTGTTGCCAAACATGGTATGCATTCCACCGTCTGGGTCACACACGCTCATCGCTGCAAAGGTATCACCGTGATAACCACTTTTTACGGTCATAATGCGTTGTTTTTGCGGCTGATTGCGGCCTTGCCAATATTGCAGCGCCATTTTTAAGGCGACTTCAACTGCAATCGAGCCAGAATCGGCTAAAAATACTTTGGTTAAATTGGCGCTGGTCATCTGCACTAAACGTTTTGACGTCTCAATAGCGGGTTGGTGGGTTATGCCGCCAAACATGACATGACTCAGTGTTGACAGCTGTTGTTGCATTGCAGCAACAATGGTCGGATGACTGTAACCGTGCACACATGACCACCATGAACTCGTGCCATCAATAAGCACTTTACCGCTGTCTAATGTCAGTTCACATCCCTGGGCCGAAACGACGCCATATACAGGCAGAGACTGGGTCATCGAGGTATAAGGGTGCCAAATGTGTTGTTGATCGAAAGCGTAGTCGATAGTGGTGTTTGTGTCGGAAAATGCCATAATTATAAGTGCTCGTTTTTTGACCGCTAGTAAAGCGTGAAATAGTTACTGCGTTGACAGTTTACGGACTCAGGGTATCCTAGCCAACATAAAATCAAAATAAAGGAATGATCCATGTCGTTAGCTGAAGTTCGTCACGATTGGCAAAAAACAGAAATCGAGGCATTATTTGCGTTGCCTATGAATGATTTATTGTTTAAAGCCCACAGTATTCATCGTGAAACATTTGACCCTAACGAAGTGCAGATCAGTCGTCTTTTATCGATTAAAACCGGTGCATGCCCAGAGGACTGTAAATATTGTCCACAAAGTGCGCGCTATGATACCGGTCTAGAAAAAGAACGTTTACTTGAAATTGAAAAGGTATTAACCGAGGCTAAAAGCGCTAAAGCTGCTGGTGCATCACGTTTTTGCATGGGCGCTGCTTGGCGCAACCCGCGTGACAAAGACATGCCATATTTAACACAAATGGTAAAAGATGTTCGTGCTTTGGGCATGGAAACCTGTATGACATTAGGCATGCTATCGCCTGATCAAGCCAGCAGATTGGCTGATGCAGGTTTAGATTATTACAACCATAACCTTGATACCTCACCAGAATATTACGGCGATGTTATCACCACCCGTACTTATCAAAGTCGTTTAGATACGCTGACAAACGTGCGAGCCTCTGGGATGAAAGTCTGTTCTGGCGGGATTGTTGGTATGGGCGAGCAAGCCACCGATCGCGCAGGTTTATTGCAGCAACTTGCTAATTTAGAACAACATCCAGATTCAGTACCGATCAACATGTTAGTAAAAGTGGCCGGTACACCGTTTGAAAATATTGATGATCTTGACCCGCTTGAATTTGTCCGCACCATAGCAGTGGCTCGGATTATTATGCCTAAGTCGCGGGTGCGTTTGTCTGCCGGACGTGAAAGCATGAGTGATGAACTGCAATCCATGTGTTTTTTTGCGGGGGCTAATTCAATTTTCTACGGTTGTAAGCTATTAACTACGTCAAATCCAGAAGAAAATGATGACATGAGTTTATTCCGACGTTTAGGGTTACATCCTGAGCAAGGTCCACAAGCCAACATCGAATCTGATAGCGCATTATTAGCCAAAGCGAGTGCTAAGCAAGATAAGTCGACTAAGCAGTTCTTTGATGCAGCTGCGCTATAATTTTACATGACGTTATTAGGCCAGACTGATATGGGGCAGCACCCATTAACCGAGCGGATAAGTAATAAGCTTGCGGATCTGCAGGTGTTAGGCCTTTTACGCCAACGACATGTGTCGGAAACCAAGCCACATGCAATGGTTGATTTTAGCCATAATGATTATTTAGGCTTAGCCCATGAACCTGCTTTAGTTCGAGCTCTGTATGCTGGAGCGCAGCAGTATGGTGTTGGCAGCCGTGCATCACCTCTTGTTAGTGGTTATAACCAAGCCCATTTTGCCCTTGAACAGCGTTTATGCGAGCTGACGGGGCATCAAGCGTGCATGTTATTTAGTTCTGGTTTTAGCGCTAACAACGCGTTAATGAAAACCTTGTTTAGCAACAAGGATACTGTCTTAGCCGACAAGTTTGTGCATGCCTCAGTAATTGATGGCTTAAAAGACAGTGGTAGTCAGATTCGGCGCTTTTTACATAACGATGTTAACAGTGCAACGCGACTGATCGAGCGCAACCCTCATACAGTTGTGGTTACTGAAAGTGTATTCAGTATGGACGGTGACATTGCCCCGATAGCTGAATTATCTCGCTTATGTCAGCAACATGATTGTTGGCTGATTGTCGATGATGCCCATGGCTTTGGGGTATTACCGAGTTCGTTTGTTAATGCCAATAATGTGGATATTCAGGTGGTGACATTCGGCAAAGCATTAGGAGGTCAAGGTGCGGCAATTTTAGCCTCTAAAAATGTGATTGATTACTTAGTGGCAACTTCGCGTGAATATATTTATTCTACCGCGTTATCGCCCGCAAATGCTCAGTTGGCATTAGCGGCGATTAATTGGCAGCAAGACCATCCACAGTTATTAACACAATTAACGGCAAACATCGCCTTATTCAGGCAAGTTGCACTTGAGCATCAACTTGAGATCACGGCTTCAATGACAGCGATCCAGCCGATTATGATTGGCGATAATCATCGCGTTTTAGTTATTGCTGAGCACCTAAAACAACAAGGTTTTTTGGTGGGGGCTATTCGCTCACCAACGGTGCCAGTCGGGCAGGCCCGTCTTCGTATTACGTTAAATGCACAGCATCAAGCCAGCGATATTTGTGCACTGGTTAGTGCAGTGGCCCAGCTTATTCAGCACAATGATGTTAATGATATTTAGTAAGCAGCATTAGCACCCAGGCAGTAGCTAAATAAATCGTATCTTTGAGAACCCTCATGACGTTAGATAACTCGGTTGCAAACAAGTTTTCAAGAGCAGCACCTTTGTATAAGCAACATGATGTGTTGCAGCGTATGAGTGCTCAGCAATTATTACAGCATGCCAATTTATATGGCACTCTACTCGATATTGGAGCCGGTCCGGGTACATGTTTTAAAGCTTTCAATGACGTGAAACAGGTTATCGCGGCAGATATTGCGCATGGCATGCTAACGCAATTGGCGCAACAGTATTCTGATTACTTATGCCTTTGTTGTGACGCTCAAGCGCTGGGTTTACAAAGTGCATCTATTGACAGCATTTATTCCAATTTAGCTTTGCAGTGGTGTCAGACGCTACCCAAAGCTTTTAATGAATTTCATCGCGTATTACGAGTGGGCGGTGAATGTCATCTCAGTGTTGTTATTGATGGCAGCTTGGCTGAATTGCAAACGTTAGGGTTTCACGTCAATCAATTTCACTCTGTATCAGCCCTTAAGTCTGCTTTTATCACCTCGCAAACAATGCCTCCTGATTGGGATAGTATCGATATCCAGGTTGAGACTATTACGGTTTATTTTGCCGACTTACGTAGCTTACTTTATTCAATTAAAGGGGTGGGGGCATCCAGTGCTCAAGCAGATGAAGAAAAGCAACGCGCAGTGTTGAGCAAACAACAATGGCAGCAACGGGTTGCATTAGCTGAAAGCTTACGTACCGACAAAGGTTTACCATTAACTTATCAAATTGCGTATATCCGCGCTAAACGAGGCTGAAGCTATGCTGTATTTTGTGACTGCAACAGACACTGACAGTGGTAAAACGCTAATTTCAGCGGCACTTTTATCTAAGGCTACAGGTAATAAGTGTGGCTTTAAACCCATAGCATCAGGGTGTGAGTCTACAGAAGATGGCTTGCGCAATAGCGATGCCATGATGCTAATGACCCAATCTAATATGGATTTGCCATATCAAAGTGTTAATCCTATTTGTTTTGCCCCAGCAATTGCACCGCATATTGCCGCTAGGCAAGTAAACCATACTTTAACTGCCCAAGGTGTTCTTGACACTATGTACCACCCGGCGATGCAAAGTGCTGATTTAGCCTTAATTGAAGGTGCAGGTGGTTGGCGTTTACCATTGGGCAATGGCGAATATTTGTCTGATACAGTTAAATTATTGAAAGCTAAGCTGCAAAATACTAAGCCACAAACTGAATTAGTCAATCACATGAATTACCCATCAGATTGGCCATCGAGTATCGACGTTATTCTCGTCGTAGGCATGAAGCTAGGTTGTTTAAATCATGCTTTATTAACTCAAGAAGCACTGCTAGCAGATGGATTAACGATAGCTGGTTGGGTTGCAAATCAGGTGGATCCTCAGATGGCTTTTATTGATGACAACCTCGACAGTTTAAAGCAAATAATGACCGGTCCATTTTTGGGATATGTGCCTTATTTGGCTAAGCCGACGGCGATTAATGCCGCCCGTTACCTGCAGATGCCTAGCTAATTCAAATATCGACATAATCGTCAATATAAGGCCCAACCTTTGTCACGCATCATGCTGTAAAAGCAAAGTGATGAGTCATAAAAGATGGGCTAAAAAATCAATTTATTTTACTCATAATAACTAGTTTGCAATCGGCATCACGCGATTTCTGCCTAGGCGTTTTGCATCGTAAAGTAGCTTGTCAGTTGCCTCAATGAGTTGCGATACATTTTGTTTAGGTTTCCATTCTGCCACCCCAAAAGAGGCGGTTATTGAGTCAATTACTTTATCGCTACGTCGATCTTTGACACTGAGCTTTTCTATGGCTCTACGTATGCCTTCGGCCAGCTGCCTGGCTACCCTAAACTGACTATTGGGAACGATAATAGCAAACTCTTCGCCACCAAAACGGTACAATTTGACTCCGTCACGACACGCTTCTTGGGTCCGCTTAGCCACTGTTTTTAGGACTAAATCGCCGAGTTGATGGCCAAAACTATCATTGAATATTTTAAAGTGATCAATATCAATTAAAATTAAACAAGTACCTACAGGTGCTGAGCTTACTTGCGCTTCTATATCAGTATTAAATGCGCGGCGATTTAATACATTGGTTAATGCATCAAATAGCATGTCTTTTTCAGATGCGGCTAAACGTGTTTTTAGAGTATCAATTTCAGATTGTGCTTTTTGTAGCTGTTCAGTAAAACTGACCGTGCTAGATCGAATACTGGAAGATTCTTTGACAATATTTCTAACAATGCCAATAACTTGTTCAAGTGAGAAACCTTGATTTTCAAGATCACTTAATTTTTTAAAATCTTTATCAATTTGCTTCTGAAATGTTTCAGTATCTAAATTCGTGTCTTTGAGTGATTGGGATAATTCACATACCATAGCATCTAAATTTTTACGCATATCACGCACATCAAGCTCTACTGGATCCGCAACATATTTACGATAAATTAGCTCGCTAGTTACTGGTGAACATGTTTGATTTTGTTTGACTGCGGTATCTAACTCTTGATTCAGTAAGGGGTTTTGTTCACCCACATAAGCATACCAAAGCGCATAGTTTGTTGGTGTGGTAGGGATTTTATATTTTAACATTAACGGAACCGCTTTTTTTTAAATTGGCAGCAGCGGTTTGCAATAGCGTGTTAGACATTATGTGCCTCATGAACTGGGCTGAAAAAGACTTTTAAAATCTATAGTTAAATAAATATAGCAATAATAGCAGGGGTTATACCATCCTATTATGAGGATACAAATTAAAAAAAAGCACCCTAGGATGCTTTTTTTGTAGATAACGTGATATTAAAACACATAAGAGACAGCAAACATTGGCCCAGTAAAGCTGTAGTTAATATTATAGTCAAAGGTACGTTGCTCAATATTGCCGATATTACGTGTCTTTTCGATAGTAACGTCGACATCATAGTAGTTATATGCCAATTTTAGCGACCAGTTATCACAAATTTTTGCTTCGACCCCCTAAACGGACATCGACAAGCGATCCATCTACATCATCATATTTGATTGAAAAGTAATGCGCATGAGCATCAAATATCCAGCCAGGGTAAAACTCGTAAGATCCATAAAGACCGATATCAGGCAAAGGAGCCGTTATCGTTTCATCGATAATTTCTGGCGTTGCTACTGAATTACTGCATAAGGTTGAATCTGGAACACAGATGCCTATGGTGCCTTTAAAGGCCGTTTCGATAAACATGGCGTGTAAACCTAGCGACACACCAACCGCGTAATTTGTACCTTGCCAGACATCATAACCGTACCCTATACGCAAAATGTCTATATTCAGTAAGGTATTGAGTTTCGAGCCAGTTTCAATCAGGTAATCTTTACCATCAATATCTTCAAGAATAAAATCTTGTGATACCGTTTCTGTATCTGCTTTGCGATCCAACGATTTCCAATCAATATAAATGTTGTGGCGTTGGTTGAAAGAAAAGGTAAATTCAAAATAGGGTAAGTATTGTGCTTCAGCTAGAAGAAGTTCGTCTTCAAAGTCCACCGGGAATGTACCGCCGGTTTTAGGGTTTGTGGCAATAAAGTTTGAATCGGAGTTGGCATAAAACACACCGATATCAAGAGTATATCCATCAGTAAAAGTTGTGCTTTGTATTGATGGCTCGGACTCAGCATAAGCCGTTCGAGTGATGAGTATCAACAATACTATATAAAAAAAAGATCTTATCATTGAAACTCCGCACTTATTATTTTTACTATCACAAGATATGCGTCTTCATATGATGTTGTTGTCAAATCTAATCCCTAATCTATTGTATGCAGATATCCAAAATAAGAATTATCAAATGCATACTCAAAAACATCAAATTTATATAAATAGGACCAACCGTTCATTAGCCATACTAGCACTTTGTTACTAGATGTAAAATATTTGTATGTGTTTATTGCGCTAAATCAAGTTTTAAGCAGTAGTTTGAAGTCAAAGGCGCAAAAGCAATCATTTTGACTGCAATGCCTTATGGGGTTGGGCGTCAGAGTGTTGGCGTTACAGTGGTGAGTGGCAGTAATGTGGCAAAACGAAAAGTAGAGTAGAATATTGACCCTACTTCTTCGTTAGATATGTAGCGTAAGTGTTAACGTTTGCAGGCGTTTGTTTTAGTCACTGACCAGAGTTTATTCTGGCTCGTCGGTGTCAGAAACTTCTTCTTCAACATCGTCAAATTCAATTTCAACTTTAGAACTTGCTGGCGCATGAATAGTACCAACGACAGCATAAAACGGCTTACCTTTTGCTAGACGGCAATACTTAGACCACAATAACTCCATTGGTGTTGTTGCGGGTAACATGCCTTGAAGAACGCGAATAAACTGGTCTTCGTCAACATTACAAGGTAATTGCGAGCCATCGGCTAGATTTTTCATTGCTTGACCGTGTTGTTCAAGCAAGTCAGCTTCCTTACTGGTAAAATCACCACAACGCTTAAACCCCATAGGGAAATTCGCGTCATCATAGAAGCGTTTAGTTGACTGAAAACTGTTGCTATGACCATTGGAGTTAGCATCAATACCTTGTTTTGCATTGATAAATGATTGCTGAGACATGGCTAATACCTTCTAAATTGTGAGATATAAACATTTGCAACTGGAGTATTGGCTAGTATTATCATTTTTTAAATCAAAATATTTTGTCCTTAATGGTAAAGAGTTTTTATGGATACAGATTTATTAAAAACCTTCTTAGAAGTATCTCGTACTCGACACTTTGGTAAAGCGGCTGAAAATCTCTACCTTACCCGAAGTGCTGTTAGTTTTAGGATAAAACAGTTAGAAGGTATTTTGGGGATAGAGCTGTTTGAACGTTTGCGTAACAATATTCAACCTACCCCAGCAGGTGAGAGAATGTTGGGCCATGCTGAGGCGGTGCTTAATGCTTGGGAGAGGGCAAAACAAGATATTATTTTAAATCAGCAGCACAATGCTCAGTTGGCTTTATCGGCTGGTAATAATATTTGGGATGCTTATTTACAAGGTTTTTTACAGCCACTGCATTTAGGTTTGGAAGGTGTTGCTTTGAGGACTGATGTTTTGTCTGCATCAGTGATGACTCGCCAGCTTATTGAACGCACTTTAGATATTGCGATTACCTTTGATCCTCCAAAACTTGATGGGGTCACATTAGTTAAGCTTGCTCAAGTAAAACTGTATCTAGTGTCCAAACAGCAGGGCGTTAAGCTGGCTCAAACGGCTAATTTACCTTATATAAAAGTCGATTGGGGCACAGCCTTTAATATCACTCACGCCCAAGATTTTACCATGTTGCCTTTACCGGTCCTGCATACCAGCTCTGCTCGCATGGCATTGGATTTTATGTTGAATAATAGTGGCTGTGCATTTTTGCCTGAAGCACTCATTCAACCCTATTTAGATAATGGCACTTTATCTCGTGTAGATGATGCAAAATGTATCTATCGACATGTGTATGCTGCTTATTGGGCTGAAAATGAAAGGCTTGCCTATATTGAACAAGCTATTTCAATATTAACAACAGATAAACTTACGGTTTAGTATTTACTGGGCAGTTGTTAGAACACTAGTGGCCAAATAATGATCCCCCAGGTGATAGTACACAAGACGAGACTGATGAATACTGCTGCTGAAGCAATATCTTTCGCTTGACCACTAAGAGGATGAATTTCATCTCCGACGCGATCTACAACAGCTTCAATCGCAGAGTTTAATAATTCGACAATCAAAACAATTAATAGGGTCATGATAAGTAGAATGCGTTCAGTTGCACTGATATTGAGTAATAGTGCAACAGGGAACATTAAGCCGGCCAGTACGGTTTCTTGTCTAAAAGCGGCTTCATGTTTCCACGCAGACTTTAGGCCCTTCATTGAAAATCCCGTTGCTCGAAAAATGCGCTTTAGACCATGATTATTCTCAGGTTTCATTAAGTAAATTATCTTTTTGGTTTTGATTGTGCAGATTGTAACATTCCATTCATAGGCTTCCAGCAGTAATTTAACTTTTTGATGGGTTAAAGTTACAAGATAATAGCGATTTCAATCATCAATGATGTCCTCAGTTGGTGTTGATTCTACTCGTCTTTCGCTTCAGCTTAAGTGGATAATTCTTAGTTTTGTACTAAGCTTAAGAAGGTTTAAGTCAAGGTCGTGCTAATCATAAAATTAATGCCAGCTTATGATTCTTATTGGTAATGAGTGGCCACCTTGATATGGATTTGATTAATTGCAAGGATTGCATATGCCTAAGATACCCTCGGTTATATTTTCACTGATGATTGCACTGTATAGTTTAACAACGCACAGTGCTGTTTTATCTAAACCTCCCATCCAGTTAGCAACACAATATCAACCAGATATTACCGTCGCTGAGTATTTAGTCAGTGAAAAACTTGATGGTGTGAGAGGTTATTGGGATGGTCGTCAAATGCTGACTCGTAGTGGTCGAAAAGTGGTGTTACCAGCATCATTTACCTTGGGCTTTCCTGAAGTGGCTATTGATGGCGAACTCTGGTTAGGGCGTAATCAGTTTGAGCATATTTCAGCATTAGTTAGGCGTCTGGATACATCCGCTGAAGATTGGCAACAAGTAAAGTTTATGATGTTCGACTTACCAGATCATCCTGGCACTTTTGTTGAACGCTATTTAGCGATGCAAAAATGGGCTGAGCAAACTGATCCCACTCATTTACAGGTTATTAAGCAGGACACAGTAGCGACAACAGAGGCACTGTTCGATCGACTTGATAGTGTTGTGAATGCCGGTGGGGAAGGATTAATGTTACATTTTAAACAAGCTCATTATGCCGTGGGGCGCAGCGAGTATATTGTTAAACTCAAACCTAAATACGATGCTGAAGCCGTGGTCATTGGTCATACCCAAGGAAAAGGTAAATATCGAGGTCAATTAGGCGCGTTAATTGTAAAAACGCCAGCTGGAATTGTGTTCAATATTGGCAGTGGTTTTAGTGATAAACAGCGAGAAAATCCGCCGTTAATTGGTTCAGTCATTACTTATCAGTATTTAGGCTTAACTCAAAAAGGCACTCCAAGGTTTGCTAGTTTTTTGCGCGAACGGCCATCACAATAGTCAGCTCTTTTACATTAACTCAAATGTCACTGTGCCTGCACATTACGCTTGAGTTAACATGAGTAAAGTCGAGCTGGTGGATACACAATGACAAATCAGATCGTTAACTCTGTGCTGCATGCAATCTGGATATAATGGCGATGATAAATGATGGATGATAAATATCTTTTTAACGTTCACTCTGTGCTATTCGTCTGTATGGGCAACATTTGCCGTTCGCCAACAGCAGAGGCTATCTTTAGGCAACTAGCTAAGCAGCATTCACTTCAGCTTGAAATCGATTCTGCCGGCACCATCGCCTATCACCAAGGTCATTCTCCTGATCGTCGCAGCATGATTGCAGGCCATAAGCGTGGACTTGATTTTACCGATATGAAGGCTCGACAGGTCATTGATGCTGATTTTGAGCACTTTGATTTAATTTTAGCGGCAGATGTTTCTAATTTAGCTGAGTTAACTGAGCGATGTCCTGTGCATTTACGGTATAAGTTACAGTTGATGTTAAGCTTTGGAGACTCTGCGGTTAAAGAAGTGCCTGATCCATATTATGGTGGGGAAAAAGGGTTTGAGAGGGTTATTGACTTGCTTGAGGCTAGTTTAACGGCATTAGCGGTATCACTAGCTTCACATTGAAATGTATCACTATGACAAGAGGTTTTTGAATGACTAGGCCGTATATGTATTAACAACCTAGTCGTGGATCGGGCTTAATCGTTATAACGTTTGCCAGATCGTTTTAGTTTCTCTTGTTCTATCTTTTGTTGTTTGATCAGTTCTTTTTCAGCCAGCTTACGCGCGACTTCAACTTTTTCGACTTCAGCCATTGCCGGTGTTTCAAGGCTTAATAAACCAATTTTACCTGAGCGGTACTCATGCAGTAATAGTTCAGAGACCTTATGGTAATCAACACGCCCACCAGGACGGAGTGCTCCGCGAGAACGGCTAATGGCTTCGAGTAATTCAATATCACTGTCAGGCAGCGATTTAAGCTTATAACGCTCGCAAATTTCGTCGGGGTAGGCTTTAAGGAAATAAGCTGCAGCAAACATGGCCACATCTTCGTATTCCATTGCTGTGTCTTTAATTGCACCAGTGACCGCTAGGCGATAACTGCTGGCTTCGTTATCGACTTTAGGCCATAAGATCCCTGGCGTGTCTGACAAAACGATACCGTTACGTAAGTTGATCCGCTGCTGATTTTTAGTTACCGCGGGTTCATTACCTGTTTTAGCAATAGTGCGGCCCGCTAGGGTGTTAATAATTGTTGATTTACCGACGTTAGGAATGCCCATTATCATGGTACGAATATCTTTTTCCATGGTGTCACGGTGCGGCACTAGTTTGCGACAAAGATCAGGAATACTTCTTACCATTCCCGGTTGTAGGGTGGTGATTGCCGATGCCTGTACACCTTGCTCACGCTCTAGGTATTCAATCCACTGAGCCGTAATTTCTGGATCCGCTAAATCAGATTTATTGAGCAGTTTAATACAAGGTTTATCACCGCGAAGTTGTGACACCATTGGGTTTTCACTGCTGTATGGAATACGTGCATCGAGCACTTCAATAACGAGATCCACTTGAGGCATCGCCTCCTCGATCTCTTTACGTGCTTTGTGCATGTGTCCTGGATACCACTGAATTGCCATGATGTTGCCTTATAAATCGGAGAGTAAATAACAATAAATACAAAAGTGATATTCTACCTCGTAAGTGGATTAAATGCATAAAAAAAGCGCCTTAAGGCGCTTAGTATCGTTGTTAAATACACTATGAGTGCTTAAATCACGCCTAATTCGCGTAATCTTTCCATCAAATAGCTATCAGCCGTATAACGCTCAGATAACACCACTTGTGGATTTGGGTGTAAAAACAGCGGTAATGAGATACGAGACTTGGTTTTGTCTGTGCCTTGAGGATTGATGACTCTGTGAGATGTTGATGGGAAATAGCCGCCTGAGGCTTCTTGTAACATGTCGCCGATATTAATAATAATGCTACCAAAATCACTTGGCACATCAATCCATTCACCTTCTTTAGTCAGCACTTGTAAGCCAGGCTCATTCGCTGCTGGTAACAAGGTAATTAAGTTAATGTCTTCATGCGCAGCGGCACGGATTGCGCCCATTTCCTCATCTCCTTTCATTGGAGGATAATGAAGAATGCGTAACAAGGTTTTTTGGCTTTGCGCAATCATGTCGGGTAATGGAATACTATATTTAGCCGCGACGTCTGCAGGTGTGTACTGTTCAATCCAGCTCAGTAATTCAGACGCTAGCGCATTAGCGTGTTCGTAGTAAGCAAGGATATTCGCCTTTAACGACTCTGGAATGCGTCCCCAAGGGTATACGTGATAATATTCTTTGATATCTTTTACGTTATTGCCTTTAGCCGTTTCAGAAATTGATGCGGGAAAGAAGCCATCATGTGTTTCAGCTTTAAACAAAAAATCATTTTTTTGTTCTGACTGAAAGAAGCTATACCACTCATTATATATATCTTCAACAAGCTGCTTTTGAATTGGGTGGTTAGTAAGTACACCAAAGCCGGTTTCGCGCAGTGATTCAACAAAATGTTGGGCACTATTAGGTGCTTGGTAATCAATTGTATTTAGTTTCATTATGTATTTCTTATTAGTGTGTTGACCCACCGTAATGGTAACCTTAGTCACACTCTGCCGCAATTATTTGCGTGATATCACTCCATTTCCATTTGAGCTGAAATGATTGATGACACGTATTCATTATTACTAGACAGTGGCAAACAAACTCAACGAGATCTGACCATGAATAATTTAACTGAATTTGAACAGTATGTGATCGAGCAAAAAGGCACCGAGCGTCCTTTTAGTGGCGAATTTGTTGATCATGATGCACAGGGTGTGTATTTATGTAAAAAATGCCATGCACCACTTTATAAAAGTGAGTATAAATTTAATGCTCATTGTGGCTGGCCAGCATTTGATGATGAAATTAAGGGGGCAGTAAAGCATACACTCGATGCTGATGGTCACAGAACCGAAATTACCTGCGCACAATGCGGTGGTCATCTAGGCCATGTGTTTGAAGGAGAACATTTAACCGATAACAATATCCGTCATTGTGTCAATTCGGTATCAATGATTTTTAAAGGCATTGATGAGCTTTCAGCATCAAATTTAGCTACGCCTTCTTTCGAAAAAGCGACTTTTGGTGCTGGCTGTTTTTGGTGTGTTGAAGCTATTTTTGCTCAGCTAAATGGCGTGCAAAGTGTTAAGTCTGGTTATTGTGGCGGTGATGCTAAAGATGCCAATTATGATGCGGTATGTTCCGGTAAAACAGGCCATGCAGAAGTCGTTCATATTGAATTCGATCCCACGGTTATTCAATATGACACACTCCTTAGTGTATTATTTGAAAGCCACGATCCGACCACACTTAATCAGCAGGGAAATGATAAAGGGCCACAGTATCGTTCAGCTATTTTTGCGCATAACAGTGATCAAATTGATACCGCTAACCGATTTATTAACGCCTTAACTGAACAACAAGTTTGGTCTAGACCGATAGTCACTGAAATAAGTGCATTTGATACATTCTACCCGGCTGAAAGTTATCATGATGAATATTTCGCTAAACACGGGCAACAACCTTATTGTCAGCTAGTGGTTAAGCCAAAATTTGATAAAGTGATGAGTAAGTTTGCTGATAAACGTAAACGTTAAATCAATATTTTTGCAGATAGAAAAAGGGACTGAATATTCAGTCCCTTTTTATTGATTAGCGTATTAATCGTTTAATCCAATTTATCATCGGCTACTTTATAGTGCGGATCTTCAATAAGGTTAACTTCAACTAAATCGCGTGCTTTATGCAGTAGTGCTTTACAATCTTGGCTTAAGTGACGTAAGTGCAACCGCTTTCCTGCCGTAACATAACGTTCAGCTAAGGTATCAATCGCTTCTAATGCTGAATGATCTGCCACTCGTGAATTTTTAAAATCAATAATCACATCTTGGTTATCATTTTCAGCATCAAACAGTTCAAGAAAGTTTGCCACTGAACCAAAGAACAAGGGGCCATTTAAGCGATATATTTTCCAGCCGTTATCATCTTCAGTTATGTCAACATTAATGTGCTTTGCGTGTTCCCATGCAAATACTAAGGCAGATACAATTACACCGACAAACACTGCAAAGGCCAGATCGGTAAAAACAGTGACAGTGGTGACTAATATAATCACAAATGCATCATGCTTAGGTACTTTGTTCATGAATTTGAAGCTGGCCCATTCAAAAGTGCCTATGACCACAATAAACATCACACCAACTAATGCTGCCAGTGGAATAATTTCGATAAACGCCGAACCAAACAGAATAAATGCCAGTAATGCTAATGCTGCCGTGATGCCAGATAAACGACCTCTACCGCCAGAGTTAATGTTAATCATTGACTGGCCGATCATCGCGCAACCACCCATAGCACCAAAGAAACCACTAGTAATGTTGCCCACACCTTGGCCGACACATTCTTTGTTACTTTGGCCACGAGTATTGGTCATTTCGTCAATCACTGTTAGCGTTAATAATGACTCAATTAATCCTACCGCGGCTAAAATACAGGCATAAGGTAATATGATGTAAAAAGTGTCAAAGCTAAATGGCACGCTAGGGATGGCAAATGAAGGCAAGTTAACTGCAATAGTTGCAGCGTCATTGCCACTCATTGTTTTTAGAAAATCCAATACATTACTGGTTTCTAAATTGAAACCTACAGTAATCGCCGTTACCGTTAAAATAGCCACTAAGGATGAAGGCACTGCTGTGGTTAACTTGGGCAAGAAATGGATAATAGCCATGGTTAAAACCACTAAAGCTAGCATGATCATTAAGGGTTCTTGTGCCATCCAAATCATGTTGCCCGCGGCGTCTTTAACTTTAAATTGACCGAGCTGGGCTAAGAAAATTACAATCGCTAAACCGTTTACAAAACCAATCATCACTGGGTAAGGTACGATACGGATAAATTTCCCGAGTTTGAATACGCCCGCTAAAATTTGAATCAGTCCTGCTAACACCACAGCGGCAAATAAGTATTGCACTCCATGTTCAATTACCAGCGATACCATGACCACAGCCATAGCACCCGTGGCACCAGAAATCATGCCAGGCCGACCACCAATTAATGCGGTGATTAGTCCCATAATAAAGGCGGCATAAAGCCCGACCATAGGTTCAACATGAGCGACATGCAAAAGCAACGGCTTCAGGTATTAGGGCCAGCGCAACAGTTAATCCTGATAAAATATCGGCTTTGCTACTGCTTGTTTTATGGCGAATAAGATCGAACATTTAACCTCTGTTTTCATTGGTAAGTTAATAAAAAGTGATCAGTATATTAACAAAAAATACTCGTTGGCTGAACTGTGACATCCCTAATGTGATGTTTTAATTCGCTGAGGTATTTTTTATTAATCTTTTCAATAAAAAAGCCATGCTTAGCATGGCTTAATAAATGATGGGGCTAGTGAACCCCCCTAATTAATGCTACTTTGCCGGGCGTGCCATATCAGCTGATGCACTGTTGTTTATTGCGACTTTTGGCGCACTAGTTTCAGTTGCTTGGGCTTCATAAGTACGTCCTTGAGGCACCGCTTTCTGTTCACGAACATCCACTGTAGGTTTAGTCATGTCAGATGACACCATAGAACCGAAGCGACTTGCTTTTACAGGTGCTTTTGCTGCTGTAGTGGTGTCAGTAGAAACAACAGTCTCTACTGCAGGCGCAACGTCTTTAGCTGCAGGTTTAGCTTGACGAACGATTGCCGCAGGCTTGGCCATTGGTGCCGATGCATTAGATGTAACGGCTTTATCCTGCTTGCTTTCTGCGGTTGTTTCCATCGCCTCTAACGATGCTGCCTCAGCGACTAACGCTTGTTTAGCTGGAGCATCAATAGGGGTTTTAGCGATTTCAACTGCTGAAGTTTCAACTGCTGTAGTTTCAACTGTCGCTGCAGTTTCGATTACGTCAGCTGTGTTGACTACCGGAGGCGTTTCAGCTGCTTGCTCTTGCTGCAGGAGTGTCTGCGACAACGTTAGCTGGCTCAACATCAACCTCAGTCTCTTCTGTATCAGTCACTTCAGTCTTTTTAACATCAGCCTTGACGACTTCTGCCGCTGGAGTAACTGTTGCTGCATCAGTGGCAGTCACAGGCGTTTTAACCTGAGTTTTGGTTTTAGCTTGTTCAGCGTCTAACAGCTTCTCTAGCTCATCATTAGGTGTGAAAACGGCTTGTTGTGTCGACCCCCGTTTCATCATCACGACGACGGCGTTGACCAGCAGCACGTAGGTGGCGAGGGCTACGACGACTACGACGTTGACCTTCACGACCTTCAGCTTCACTTTCTGATGCCGCATCATCGGTATTCGCGCTTTGCTCATCAGTTTCTTTTGCAACATCAGAGTGGGTCGCAACCGTTTCATTAACAGTGTTGTCTTCAGCTGGAGCCGCTTCTGTTTTCACTTCAACGTCAGCTTTCACTTCAACAGCTGGAGTGTCTGTTTCAACTTGGGCAGTAGAGGTAACCTTGGTGATTTCTGTTGCTACATCAGCTGCTTCAACCGCCGTGCCTTCTGCAACTTCGGTCGTTTGCTCTGTTTTCTCTTTCCGAGGCTGACGTCGGCTACGTGGTGCTCTAGTCTCTGATTTTTTATCATCAGATGCTTTCGGCTCAACATTGTTGGCTTCAGATGCGATCAGTTCTACTGATGATTCAGTTGATTTACTATCAATAACCTCGGTTGTTGATAATGCTTCATTCTGTTCACTTTCAATACGCACTTTACGACGCATGTTACGACGTTGGCGACGCTCTCTAGCGGCTTCCTGCTTTGGTGATTTCTCTACAGTGGCCTTAGGTTCTGCCACTTTAGCGT